>NZ_JAPFGX010000001.1:0-283186 GCF_059803575.1 Sphingomonas sp. URJC2 | reverse complement strand
GCCAGCGTCAGCCAGCCGCCGCGCCGCACCGCGCCGCCAAAGCCGCCGCCGCTGTCCGCCCCCGGCAGCGCCCCGGCAATCGCCAGTTCGGGCTGGGCGAGCAGATCGAGCAAAGGCGGCCGTGCGACCTTGAGCCGCAGCTCGATCACATCGGGCGTCATCACCGCGACTTCGTCGACCGCCGCCAGCGCCGCGCCCAGCGCCGTCGTCCGCTGCCGCGTCAGCGCCGCGCGCAGCCGCCGCGCGACCAGATCGGCGCTTACCGGCCGCCCGGCCAGCCGCGCGTCGCGGTCGAGCCGGAAGATCGCGCTCAGCCCGTCATCGGTGACGATCCAGCGCTGGGCGAGCGCCGGGCGGATCTGGCCATTTTCGTCGAACGTCACCAGCCCGGCGCCGGTCATTGTCGCCAGCATCCGGTCGGCCCGGCCGGTGGCGGGGCCGATCCGGTCTGGCCGCGCCACCGGATCGCCGATGATGCTTGCCCGGATCGGCCCATCGCCGGCACGGCTGCCGCAGCCGCTGAGCAATGCCAGCACGGCGAGCAGGGCTGCCGCCGGGCGGCCTGCTGGGGCGCGGCCGCCGCCGCGCGCAAGGGATCGACACTGCGCCATCGCGTCATGCTCTATGCCCGCCGGTGCCGCCCGCCAAGCGCCAAGCGCCGTAAGGCTTAACGCGGTCTTCATTCTCGCCCGGCTATGCCGCTGCCATGGCCCTGACTGCGCGCGAAGACGATGGCGGTCCGCCGGCGGGTGCGTCCCGCCTGCTCGCCGCGGCGGCATATGCCGCGCGCGAGGCCGATGCGCGCGTGTCCGCCGCGCTCAACGATCTGTTCGTTCCCGAACGCCACCGCCCCAATGACCGGCAGCGCTCGGCCATCTCGGTGATGATCGAGGCGCTGGTAGAGGATCTGGAAAGCGATTTGCGGCTGGGGCTGATCGAAAGGCTGGGCGACGCCGCGCCCCCCGCCATCGGCGTCGCGCGCATCGCCATAGCCCGGCCGATCTTCGACCGCGCCGGGGTGCTGCGCGAACGCGATCTGGTCGCGCTGCTGCTCGCCCGGGCCGAGGAACACCGGATCGCCGAGGGCATTCGCCGCATCGCCGCCGCCGATCCCGAACCGGCCAGCACGGTGCCGCTCAATATCGCGCCCGAACTGGAAATGCCCTATCTGATCGCCGAGAGCCGACGCAGCGACGGGGCGGGGGAGCCGACACTGTCGGCGCGCGACCTGCCCGCCGATCTGCTCGTCCGGCTGGCCTGGTGGACGGCGGCGGCGCTGCGCGATTATCTTGATCGCGCGTCGCCGCTCGATCCGGCTGCGCGCGACGAATCCCTGCAGGGCGCGGTGTTCGAACGGCTGGCGGCACATGATGAAAGCCAGACGCTGGAGGGGGCGGCGATGCGGGTCGCGCTTGCCGGCCCGGCCGATGACGATGCGCTGTTCGAGGCGTTCAGGCGCGGCTATTTCAGCCTGTTCGTCGCCAACCTCGCGGTGCGGGCGCGGATCGATTACATGTCGGCGTTCGTGATCGCGACCGATCCGGGCATCGGTGCGCTTGCGGTCGCACTGCGCGCGATCGAGGCGCGCACCGAAGTGGCGGCATCGATCCTGCTCCAGATGGCCGCGATCAACGGTCTCAGCGAAGCCAAGCTTGAAGAACGCATCAACGACTATCTCGATCTCGACTTGATCGAGGCGCGCGAGGCGATCCGGCCCTGGCGGCTCGACCGGGCGTTCCGCGCCGCCATCGCCGATATCGGCCGCGAAAGGCGGGCGCGATGACCCGCGTCGCCGAGGGGCTGATCGATGCCGAGGGGCGGCTGGTGCGCGCCGATCCGGCGCTCGCCCGGTTGCAGGAGGCGGCGGGCGGCGCGATCGGGCAGGTCATCGCCGTGCCGCAGATCGCCACGCTGGTCCGGCTGGCGCAGCGGCTGGGCGTGCTCGTGTCGCGCTGCGTGATCGCCGCCGACGGGGCCGATGATCTCGATCTGTGGGTGCAGGCCAAGCCGGAAGGGGACGGCGTTGCGCTGTCGGTCGGCGGCTGGGCGCGGCGTCCCGGCCGGTCGGGCGATGACGGTTTTGGCCGCCGCGTTTACGATTTCGTACGGTCGCGCGGCGACTGGCTGTGGGAAACCGATCCGGCGCTGAAACTCACCTCAATCACCGATCCGGCGTGCGAGGCGATGATCGGCGCACCGCTGACGCGGCTGTTCCATTTCATCCCCGGGGCCGATGGCGAGCTGCCGATCCTGGAGGCGATTGCCGCGCGCGCCCGGTTTGAGGGGCAGGAGGCGGAAGTGCGCGGCTCCGGCCAACGGGTGCGGCTGACCGGCCTCGCGCTGATCGATGGCGGCGGCCGCTTTGCCGGCTATCGCGGCAGCGCGTTTCTGGTCGACACGCCGGCCACATCGCCAGTCGCCCAGCCCGCCACACCGCCTGCCACGCCGTCTGCCGCGCCACCTGTCCCTGGCGCATCGCCGCCGGCCATTGGCGATGCCGTGCCGGCGGCCGGCGATGCGGCGGAACCCGGCCTTGGCGACGGCAATCCGTTCGGCACGCGGCTCGACACCGCGCTGCGCCAGCCGCTCGCCCGGATCGTCGAGCGTGCCGAAAGCATCGGGGTGCAGTCCGGCGGGCCGATCCGCCGCGATTATGCCGATTATGCGACCGATATTGCGAGCGCGGGGCGGCATCTGCTCGCGCTCGTCGACGATCTGGTCGATCTTCAGGCGGTCGAACGCCATGATTTTCAGCCGCTCGCCGATCTGATCGATCTTGCGGACCTGTCGCGGCGGGCGGCGAGCCTGCTCGGCATTCAGGCCGGCGACCGTGGCGTGCGGATCGATCCGCCGGCGATGGACGAAAGCCTGCCGGCGCGCGGCGATTATCGCCGCACGCTCCAGATCCTCGTCAATCTGATCGGCAATGCCGTGCGCCATTCGCCCGAAGGCGGCATGGTGTGGGTGCGCGCCGAACGCGAAGGCGCGCGCGCGATCATCGTCGTCGCCGATCAGGGCCATGGCATCGACCCCGCCGAGCATGAGCGGATCTTCGAGAAATTCACCCGCATCGCGCCCAGCGACGCCAGTGGCAGCGGGCTTGGGCTTTACATCGCCCGGCGGCTGGCCCGCGCAATGGGCGGCGACCTGACCGTCGACAGCGCGCTCGGGCAGGGGGCGCGGTTCGTGCTTGCCCTGCCAGCTGGCGGCTGACCCGCGCGCGGCCGAACAGGTCAGCGCGCCGGGCCGGTGCGCCTGATCGTTTCGTCGAGCGTTGCCACCCGCAGTCCGCGCAGCGTCACCGTCATGCGGTTGACCGCGCTTTGCCCGTCAGGGGCAAGATCGATCTGCTGGAACGCGTTCAGGCCGCCGCGCATCGGATAGGCGATGGTCAGCCGGCTGCCGGTCACGCGCGCGGTGACGAGGTCGGTCGCATCCGACATATGGCCGCGATATTCGCCGGGTATCCCGGTCGGGCGCAGCCGCCACAGCCGCCGTCGGTCGGGATGGCCGGGGCGGCTGACCCGCTGGCGCAGCACCAATGTGCCATCGACCAGCATCTCGCCACTGCCCGTCACGCTGATCGCTTCGGGCTGGTGCCAGCGGCGGGTCAGCGTGCCGCTGCCTTGCGTGGTGCCGACGAAGAACGCCGCCGGGTCGAACACCGGTCCCGGCGACGGCAGCGAGGCCGTTTCGCCGGGACGGGCACAGGCCGCAAGCGGGGCGATGCCGACCAGCGCGAGCAGGATCGGCATCGCCCGGCGGCGCATCGTGTCAGCGCTGGTCGAGCGGGACATAGTCACGCTGCGTCGGCCCGGTATAGAGCTGGCGCGGGCGGCCGATCTTCTGTTCGGGGTCCGAGATCATCTCGTTCCACTGCGCGACCCAGCCGACGGTGCGGGCGAGGGCGAACAGCGCGGTGAACATCGACGTCGGGAAACCGATCGCCGACAGGATGACGCCCGAATAGAAATCGACGTTCGGATAAAGCTTCTTCTCGACGAAATAATCGTCCTTGAGCGCGATCTGTTCCAGTTCGCGGGCAACGTCGAAAATCGGATCGGTGACGCCCAGCTTTTCCAGCACCTCGTTCGCGGTCTTCTGCATCACCTTGGCGCGCGGATCATAGTTTTTATAGACCCGGTGGCCAAAGCCCATCAGGCGGAACGGATCATTCTTGTCCTTCGCGCGGGCGATATATTCCGGAATCTTTTCCGGGCGGCCGATTTCGCGCAGCATGTTGAGCGCGGCTTCGTTCGCGCCGCCATGCGCCGGACCCCACAGGCAGGCAATGCCCGCCGCGATGCAGGCGAACGGATTGGCGCCCGACGAACCGGCCAGACGGACGGTCGAGGTCGAGGCATTCTGTTCGTGATCGGCATGGAGGATGAAGATCTTGTCCATCGCCGCTTCGACGACCGGATCGACCTGATAGGGCTCGGCCGGCACGCCAAAGGTCATGCGCAGGAAATTGCCCGAATAGGACAGCGAGTTGTCCGGATAGAGGAAGGGCTGACCGACCGAATATTTATACGCCATCGCCGCAATCGTCGGCATCTTGGCGATCAGCCGGTGGCTGGCGACCATGCGCTGGTGCGGATCGGTGATGTCGGTCGAATCATGGTAGAAGGCCGACAGCGCGCCGACGACGCCGCACATGATCGCCATCGGGTGCGCATCGCGGCGGAAACCGCGATAGAAGGTCGCCAGCTGCTCATGCAGCATCGTGTGGCGGGTGATGGTATAGGCGAACTGGTCCAGCTCGTCCTTCTTCGGCAGCTCGCCGTTCAGGAGCAGGTAGCACACCTCCATGAAGCTCGACTTTTCGGCGAGCTGGTCGATCGGATAGCCGCGGTGCAGCAGGATGCCCTGATCGCCATCGATATAGGTCAGGCCGGATTCGCAGCTGGCGGTGGAGGTGAAACCCGGATCATAGGTGAAGGCACCGGTCTGGCCATAGAGCTTGCGGATGTCGATCACGTCCGGGCCGACACTGCCCTTGCGGACCGGCAGGTCGATCTCGGCTCCGCCCAGCGTCAGTTTCGCCATGTCAGTCATTCATTCTGCTCCTCAACCAATCGTCACGCGGGCGCGGCGTGTCATGCTGCCAGCCGGTCGGCCAGCCGTGCCAGCGATTCGTCGCGTCCCAATAGAACAAGCACGTCAAAAATTCCTGGCGAAGTCGTGCGTCCGGTCAAGGCCGCACGCAGCGGCTGGGCGACCTTGCCCAGGCCGATCCCTTCGGCTTCCGCCACCGCGCGGACGGCGGCGTCCAGCGCCTCGGCCGACCAGTCGGTCACCGCTGTCAGCTGGTCATGGACGCGGCCGAGCAGCCGGGTGCCGTCGCCTTCCAGCAGCGCAGCGGCCTTGTCTTCCATGGCAAGCGGCCGGGCGGCGAACAGGAACATCGCCCCGTCAGTGATTTCGTGGAGATTCTTCGCACGCGGTTTGAGCTCTGGCATCGCCCGCTCCACCAGCGCCAGATCGGCGTCGCTGAGCGCGCGGCCCAGAACGGCTGCAATGCGCGGTGCGGCCAGCGCGGCCAGCCGGGCATCATCGGCCTCGCGCAGATAATGGCCGTTCAGATTTTCGAGCTTTTTCAGGTCGAAACGCGACGGCGAGCGGCCGACCCCGCCAATGTCGAACCATTCCGTCGCCTGCGCCCGCGAAATAATCTCCGCATCGCCATGCCCCCAGCCGAGGCGCAGCAGATAGTTAGACAGCGCCTCGGGCAGGATGCCGAGTTCGTCGCGATAGGCATCGACACCCAGCGCGCCGTGGCGCTTGGACAGCTTCGCCCCGTCGGACCCGTGAATCAGCGGGATGTGGGCATAGGCCGGCTCGGGCCAGCCCATCGCGCGAATGATGCCCAGCTGGCGGAAGGCGTTGTTCAGATGATCGTCGCCGCGGATGACATGGGTGACGCCCATGTCGTGATCGTCGACAACGACGGCCAGCATATAGGTCGGCGTGCCGTCGGAGCGCAGCAGGATCATGTCGTCCAGTTCGCTGTTCTGGACGACGACACGGCCCTGGACCAGATCCTCGATCACCGTTTCGCCGTCGCGCGGGGCCTTGAGGCGCAAGGCAAAGGGCTTGCCGTCCTGCTCCGGCCCCGGTGCGCGGTCGCGCCAGCGCCCGTCATAGCGCATCGGCTGCTTGGCCGCCCGCTGCGCCTCGCGCAGTTCGGCCAGCTCCTCGGGGGTTGCATAGCAGCGATAGGCATGGCCGCTCGCCAGCAGCGCCTCGGCCACTTCGGCATGACGGGCGGCGCGCTGCGACTGGTAGACGACATCGCCGTCCCAGTTCAGGTCGAGCCAGCTCATCCCGTCAAGGATCGCGTCGATCGCCGCCTGGGTCGAGCGCGCCTTGTCGGTATCCTCGATGCGCAGCAGGAACTTGCCGCCATGATGACGGGCGAACAGCAGGTTGAACAATGCGGTGCGCGCACCGCCAATGTGCAGGAACCCCGTCGGCGACGGGGCGAAACGGGTGACGACGCTGCTTGCGCTCACGCGCGGTTGCTCCCAGGCTGTGAAGAACGTGATGGTGACCGGCGACGCCCCTAGCATGGCCGTCTGGCCGCGACAAACCACGGGCTTTTCCGGGGCGATAGCGGCATTGCGGGGCGCGTTCGACCGGATCGAAACCTGGCTCGATGCCGAACGCGATCAGCTGCCTTTGTGGCTGCCGGTCGCGTTCGGGGCGGGGATTGGCGGCTGGTTCGCCCTGTCGGGGCCGGCGGGATGGGGGGCGCTGATCCTCGCGGGCGCGGCGGTGGCGGCGCTTGGGGTCGCGCTCGGGGCGGGCCGGCGGCTGGGGCAGAGCCTGATCTGGGCCGGGCTGGCGCTGGCGCTCGGCTGCGCGCTGGTGTGGGGCCGGGCGCTGATCGTTGCCGCACCGGTGCTCGACCGGCCGGCCATCACCCGGTTCGCCGCCGACATCGAGTCGGTCGCGCAGCTGACGCCCCGGCAGGCGGTCCGCCTCGTCCTGCGCCCGGTGGACCGGCCCGATCTGCCGCCGCGCCTGCGGCTGACGGCGCGGCAGCAGGCCGCCCCGGCCGATCTGATGCCCGGTGACCGGATCCGCCTGACCGCCCGGCTTGCCCCGCCAATGCCGCCCGCCATGCCCGGCGCGCATGATCCGGCGCGGGCGGCATGGTTCGCGGGAATCGGGGCGACTGGTCGGGCGCTTGGCGCGGTCGACAGGCTGGCCCGCGCCCCGCCCGATCGGGCGTCCGGGCTGCGCGTCCGGCTGGGCGGCCATGTCGCCGGCGCGCTGCCGGCACGCGCCGCCGGCATCGCGGTCGCGCTGGCGACCGGCGATCAGGGGCGGGTGGGTGCCGAGGATCAGGAGGCGCTGCGCCGGGCAGGCCTCGCCCATCTGCTGTCGGTCAGCGGCCTGCACGTGACCGCGCTGGTGGGCGCGGTGATGTTCGTCATGTTGCGCGTTCTGGCGCTCAGCCCCGGGCTGGCGCTGCGCTGGTCACTGCCCCTTGTCGCGGCGGCGGCCGGCGCGGCGGCGGGGGCCGGCTATACCTGGCTGACCGGGGCCGAAGTGCCGACGGTCCGCGCGCTGGTCGCGGCACTGCTGGTGCTCGCCGGGCTGGCACTGGGGCGGGAGGCGTTGACCCTGAGGCTGGTGGCGGCGGGGGCGCTGGTCGTGCTCGCGCTATGGCCCGAAGCGCTGATCGGCGCGAGCTTCCAGTTCAGCTTTGCGGCGGTGACCGCGATTGTCGCGCTCCACGATCATCCCGCGGCCCGCCGCCTGTTTGCGCGGCGTGACGAGGGGGTGATTGCGGCGATGCTCCGCGCGCTGGTGGCGATCCTGGCGAGCGGGCTGGCGGTCGAGATCGTGCTTGCGCCAATCGCGCTCTATCATTTCCACCAGCAGGGCGTTTATGGCGCGCTCGCCAATCTCGTCGCCATTCCGCTCACCACCTTCATCATCATGCCGGCCGAGGCAATGGCGCTGGCGCTCGACACCGCAGGGCTGGGCGCGCCGCTCTGGTGGATCACCGGCCGGGCGATCGATCTGCTGCTGGCGCTCGCGCATCTGACGGCGGCGGCACCCGGGGCTGTCCTCCGCCTGCCGCTGATGCCCGGCGGGGCGGCGCTGACGATGCTGGCAGGCGGGCTGTGGCTGCTGCTCTGGACCCGGCGGCACCGCTGGCTGGGGCTGGCCGCGATGATGGGCGGCGCGTTGTGGGCGGTCGCGACGCCGCCGCCCGACCTGATCGTGACCGGCGATGGCCGGCATGTCGCGGTGCGCGATCCGGCCGGCGACTATGCCGGCATTCGCGCCGGCCATGGCGGTTTCGTCGACCTGATGCTGGCCGATGCGGTCGCGCGTGACGAGCCGCTGGCCAGCCTCGCCTTGTCACCGGATGCGCGGTGCAGCCCCGATGCCTGTCTGGTGACCATCACCCGCAACGGCCGGACCTGGCGGCTGCTTGCCACCCGCACCGATCTGATGATGCCCTTTCAGCCGCTGATTGCCGCCTGCGCCGCCGCCGATATCGTCGTCAGCGACCGCCGCCTGCCCGCAGCCTGTCGCCCGCGCTGGCTCAAGCTCGACCGGCCTGCGTTGGCGCAGAGCGGCGGCGTCGCCATTCGCCTCGGCACCGCGCCGTCGCTCGACCCTGCGCTCCGGTCGGGCGACCGCCACCCGTGGCGCGTTCCCGGCCCCTAGAGCGGTTTCCGATCCGATTCCATCGGATCGGCCGCCCTAGGCGTTTGATTTCCCGCATTTTCCGAGTCGCCGGGTGTCCCAACCGCGCTCGAAAATCGCGCCCTGATCGCGCGGTCGCCCTGCTGCCGCCCAGCTGCCACCGCTCAGCCATCGCCGCTCAATAGCGGCGCAGCAGCCCGGCCAGACAGCCCTGCACGCGGACGCGGTTGGGCGTGTAACGCTGCGGATCATAAGCACGATTGGCCGGATCGAGCCGCACCATCGCGCCTTCGCGGCGGAAATATTTGAGCGTCGCTTCGGCATCGTCGATCAGCGCGACGACGATCTGCCCGTCGCGCGCGGTATCGACGCGGCGGATCAGTGCATAATCGCCGTCGAGAATCCCGGCCTCGACCATCGAATCGCCTGCGACTTCAAGCGCATAATGCTCGCCCGGGCCAAGCAGCGCGGCGGGCACCGACAGGCTCGACTGGCCTTCCAGCGCCTCGATCGGGCTGCCCGCCGCGATCCGGCCATGCAGCGGGATATCGAGCACATTCTCGTTCGCGGCGACCGGCGGGGGGGCGGCAGCAGGGCTGGGCGTGCGCGCCTTTTCAGTCGCCGCACCGCCACCATCAGGCAGGCGCAGCACCTCGAGCGCGCGGGCGCGGTTGGGCAGGCGGCGGATGAACTGCCGTTCCTCAAGCGCGCCGATCAGCCGGTGGACACCCGATTTGGACTTGAGGTCCAGCGCCTCCTTCATCTCCTCGAACGAGGGGGACACGCCGCTGCTTGCCAGGCGGTCATGGATGAAAAGGAGCAGTTCATGTTGCTTGCGCGTCAGCATCGCCTCGCCCTTGGCTGGGAACGAACAAGGAACATGTAGGAAACGCCTGCCGCCACGTCAAGCAATGATGTGAACATCGGTGAACGCGCCGGCAGGCAGGGCCGGGGCATTGGCGGGGCGGACGATCAGCGCATCGGCGGCGGCAAGCCCGGTCAGCACCCCGCTGTCCTGCACCCCGACCGGGAAAAGCTGTCCGTCGATCAGCCGGGCGCGCAGATAATCGGCGCGCGGGCCGGTGGCGGGCAGTGCCTCGCCCACCGGCAGCGACAGCGTGGGCGGCAGCGGCGCGGCGGCCCCGCCCATCGCCGCGATCAGCGGCATCAGGAACAGCGCGCTGGTGACAAACGCCGAAACCGGGTTGCCGGGCAGGCCGAGCACCATCGTCCTGCCCAGTTGCCCGGCCATCAGCGGCTTGCCCGGCCGCATCGCGATCCGCCAGAAATCGAGCGTCGCGCCGCAATCGGCAAGCGCCGGGCGCACCAGATCATGATCGCCGACCGACGCGCCGCCGATGGTCACCAGAATATCGGCCTGCGCCGCCGCATCGCCAATGGCGCGGGCGAGCGCGGCACGATCATCGGCGATGATCCCGCAATCATGAAGCTCGACCGGCAGGGAGGCGAGCTGCACCGCGAGCATTGCGGCATTGGCGGCGTGGATCTGGCCGGGGCGCAGCGGCGCGCCCGGTGCCGCCAGCTCGTCGCCGGTCGAGATCAGCGCGACGCGCGCGCGGCGGCGCACCGGCAGCGTGGCATGGCCGCCCAGCGCCGCCAGCCCGATCCGGGCAGGGGTGATGCGTTGCCCTGCGGGGATCAGCGTGTCGCCGATGGCAAAGTTCATCGCACGCGGGCGGACATGCGCCCCCCGCCGCGCCGGCCCGTCGCCGGCCAGCACCAGCCGGTCGCCGTCACGCTTCGCATCCTCCTGGATCAGGATGGTGTCGGCCCCGTCGGGCAGGGCCGCGCCGGTGAAGATCCGCGCGGCCATGCCCGGCCCGACCGCGGCGGCAGGCATTTGCCCGGCGGGGATGGTTGCGATCACGTCCCACGGCCCCGGCAGATCGGCATGGCGGATCGCATAGCCATCCATTGCCGAGACATCGGCAAAGGGATGATCGACGCCCGCCGCAATGTCCTGCGCCGCCCAGCGCCCGGCGGCCTCGGCAAGCGGCCGCGTGACCGGGGGGAGCAGCGGAGCCGCCGCGATCAGCCGCGCCTGCGCGTCGGCGACCGGCAACAGGGAGGAGGAAGGGGTCATTCGCCATGCCTGCCACAGCCGGGGCGGCGCGTCATCGCATCGATTTCGCCGCCCTGCGGCGCTCTTTGGATCGGATCGGCCGCCCCAGCCCTCTGATTTACCGCATTTTCCGCGCCGGCGGGTGATTCACCCCGGCGCGAAACTGCGCTAGGCCTGCCAGTCGCCCGATCTGCCGCCGCTTTTGGCGACCAGACCGATGCCGTCGATCCGCATCCCCCGGTCGAGCGCCTTTGCCATGTCGTAGATCGTCAGCAGAGCGACCGAGACGGCGGTCAGCGCCTCCATCTCGACGCCGGTCGGCCCGGTGGTGCGGGCGGTTGCGGTGGCGGTGACGCCATCGGGCGCGGCATCGAGGTCGATGGTGACGCTCGCCAGCGCAACGGGGTGGCACAGCGGAATGAGATCGGCGGTGCACTTGGCGGCCATGATGCCGGCGATGCGCGCGGCGGCGAGGACATCGCCCTTCACCACCGTGCCGGCCGCAATCGCCGCCGCCGCTCCGGCCGACATCAGGATGCGCCCCCTGGCGACGGCCACGCGCAGGCTGTCGGGCTTGGCCGACACATCGACCATCCGGGCCTGGCCCGCCGCGTCGAGATGGGTCAGCCCCGCAGCGTCGGCATCGCGGTCCGCCGCCATGGTCAGCCGACCAGCGCCCGGGTCGCAGCCTCGACATCATCGGCGCGCATCAGCGTTTCGCCGATCAGGAAGCAGCGCACGCCATGTTCGGCCATCGCGTCGAGATCGGCCCGGCTGGTCAGCCCGCTTTCGGCGACGAAGGTGCAGCCGGCCGGCGCGCGCCCGACCAGTTCATAAGTCCGCTCGAAACTGACCGAAAAGTCCCTGAGATCGCGGTTATTGACCCCGATCAGTCGCGACCGGAGCCGGAGCGCGCGGTCCAGTTCGGCGCTGCTGTGCACCTCGACCAGCGCATCCATGCCAAGCTCGAGCGCTGCCGCCTCGATCTCCGCCATCTGGCCGTCGTCCAGTGCGGCAACGATGATCAGGATCGCATCCGCGCCCAGCGCCCGTGCCTCGCGCACCTGCCAGGGATCGACGATGAAATCCTTGCGCAGCACCGGCAGCGTGCAGGCGGCGCGCGCGGCGACCAGATCGGCGTCGCGGCCCTGGAAATAGGGTTCGTCGGTCAGCACCGACAGGCAGGATGCGCCGCCCGCCTGATAGGCGCGGGCATGGGCGGGCGGATCGAAATCGGCGCGGATCAGCCCCTTGGACGGGCTGGCCTTCTTGATCTCCGCGATCAGGCCGTAACCGGGCGCGGCATCGAGCGCGCGGCGAAAGCCGCGCGGCGGCGACTGGGCGGCGATCAGCGCGTCGAGATCGGGGTTGAGCGCACGGCGACGGGCGGTGTCCGTCACCTTGAAGGCGCAGATTTCCTGAAGCTTGTTCATCGATAGGCGATCCAGCGTTCGAGCAGGTGCAGCGCGCTCTGGTCGTCAATCGCATGGGCGGCGCGGCGGGCACCATCCTTCAGATCGGCGGCCTCGCCCGCGACCAGCAGCGCAGCCGCGGCGTTGAGCAGCACGGCATCACGATAGGCCCCCGGGCTGCCCATCAGCAGGCGGCGCAGCGCGGCGGCGTTATAGGCGGCGTCATCGCCCTTGAGCGCATCCAGCGGGTGCGGCTGAAGCCCGGCATCGCGCGGCATCACCCGGTGGACGCTGTCGCCGAGCAGGCCGACCGAGACCATCGTGCTCGGCCCGGCGATCGACAGTTCGTCGAGCGGTTCGTCGCCCGCCACCAGCAGCACCGATTGCAGGCCGACGAGCCGCGCCGCATCTGCATAGACGGGCATGAAATCGGGCCGCGCAATGCCGATCAGCTGGCGCGACACCCGCGCCGGATTGCACAGCGGGCCGACCAGGTTGAACACCGTGCGCCGCCCCAGCGCGCGGCGGATCGGCGCCAGCGGCGCGAGCGCGGGGTGGTGGATCTGCGCGAACAGGAACGCGATGCCGAGATCGTTGAGGCTGCGTTCGGCAGTCGCCGAGGCGACATCGAGATTGAGGCCGAGCGCTTCGAGCGTGTCGGCGGCCCCGGCCTTGGACGAGGCCGCGCGATTGCCATGCTTGGCGACCGGCACGCCGCAGGCGGCGACGACGATGGCGACGGCGGTCGAGATGTTCAGGCTGTGCTGCGCATCGGCCCCGGTGCCGCAGACATCGATGGCGTTGGCCGGCGCATCGACCGGCAGCATCCGCGCGCGCATCGCCTGCGCACAGGCGGCGATTTCGACCGCCGTCTCGTCGCGCAGCGACATGTCGGCCAGAAAGCGGGCAATGTCGTCATGGGCGGGCTTGCCGTCCAGAATGTCGCCAAAGGCACGCGCCGCCGTCTCGGCATCCAGCGCCATGCTGGCGTCGGGCAGGATGGTGATCGTCGTCATGCGATTTCCCTGACCGGCAGGCCGGCGGCGCGCATGAAATTGGCGAGCATCCGGTGGCCATGCTCGGTCGCGATGCTTTCGGGATGGAACTGGACGCCGTGGATCGGCAGATCGCGGTGGCGAAAGCCCATCACATGCCCGTCGTCGCTGCGCGCATTGACGACCAGCTCGGGCGGCAGCGTGTCTTCAGGCACGATCAGCGAATGATAGCGGGTGGCGGTGAAGGGCGAGGGCAGGCCGGCGAACAGCCCAGTGCCGTCATGCGTGACCGGCGAGGTCTTGCCGTGCATCAGCCCGCCGCGCACCACCTTGCCGCCGAAATGCTGGCCGATCGCCTGATGGCCAAGGCACACGCCGAGCAGCGGCCGCCCGGCCTCGGCGCAGGCGGCGACCAGATCGAGCGAAATGCCCGCCTCGTTCGGCGTGCACGGGCCGGGGGAGATCAGGAACGCCTGCGCGCCGGACGACAGCGCCTGCCCGGCCGACAGCGCGTCGTTGCGCACCACATCGACCTCGGCCCCCAGCTCCATCAGATAATGGACGAGGTTCCAGGTGAAGCTGTCATAATTGTCGATGACAAGGATCATGGCCGGGGGCTTTAGCCGCCATGCCCCCGGTTCGTCACGCACGGAATCCGGGAGCTGCTCCTGCCGGTCGGGGCCATGCTCAGCGCCCTTCGCTGCGGGCGAGCAGCGCGACCAGCTCGTCCTGCCAGAACCGCGCCCATGTGTGGGTGCCGTGGCCGCGCGTCTCGGCGCTTTGCGGGATCAGGATGAACTTGCCATCGGGCAGGCGGCGGGCCGCCGTCTCGGCAATGCCAAGGCCCGGCGGGTTGATGAAATCATCGGCCGAGTTCACCCAGGTGACGGGCATCGTCATGCGTTCAAGCCCTGCCGCCGGATTATAGGTGCGCGAGCTGTCGAGCTGCCAGATCAGGTCGTTGGCGTCACGCCCGGCTATGGTGCGCGCGAAGGCGGTGTCGAGCGCGGCCTCTGCTGCGATGCGCGTCGGGGCCTGCGCCTGCGCCTGCACCGGGTTCAGCCCGGCGACGAGCAACAGGCTGGCCGCCGTCCGCAGCCCGGCGAGCGGCCGCGTCGTGTAATCGCCGCTACGATAGGCAGGGTCGGCGCGCACGGCGTCGATCGCCAGCTTGCGCCACATCCGGTTCTGGCCGGCAATCTCGACCGGCAGGCACGCCATCGGCATCATCGCCTGCACGCGCTCGGGCCGGGTGGTGCCCCAGACAAAGCCGTGCATGCAGCCCATCGACGTGCCCATCAGCAGCCTCAGGCGCCTGACCCCCAGATGGTCGAGCAGCCGGGCCTGCGCCTCGACCATGTCGGCATAGTCATAGGCGGGAAAGCGCGCCTTCAGCCCGTCGCTGGGCTTTGACGAGGCCCCATGGCCGATATTGTCGGGCAGGATGATGAAATAGCGCGCGGTGTCGAGCGGCTGGCCCGGCCCGAACAGCGCATCGGCAAACTGGGGCTGGAAGAACTGATGCCCCGACCCGCCGGTGCCGTGCAGGATCATCACCGCATTGACGACCGCGCCCGAGGCATCGCGCTTTGGCGTACCGAACGTCGTGTAATGCAGCTTCAGCTCGGGCAGCATTTCCCCGGTGTGGAAGCGGAAGTTTTTGAGCGACAGATCCTGCTCGCGCGCGCCCGCCGGGGCGGCGGCGGCTGCCGGCTGGCTGAGGGCAAGGGCGGCAAGCATCGCCGCGCCGGGCAATGCGCCCAGCAGGCGGCGGAGGCGGAAAGCGGCGGGGCGGCGGGGCGGGCGGACTGTGCTCATGTGCCCATGTTAGGGGCGGTGGCCGCGCGAATCCACACCCGCGCCGCTATTGCCCGAACGCGGCATCCTGCGCGCGGACAAGCGCCTCGCGCGCCGCGGCGAACAGCGCCCCGGACTTCGCCTCGCATTCGCGCTGTTCGGCGGCGGGATCGCTGTCGGCGACGATGCCGGCCCCGGCCTGGACATGCATCTGCCCGTCCTTGACCACCGCGGTGCGCAGCACGATGCAGCTGTCCATCGATCCGTCGGCCGAGAAATAGCCGACGCCGCCGGCATAGGCCCCGCGCGTCTCCGGTTCCAGCTCGGCGATAATCTCGCACGCGCGGACCTTGGGCGCGCCCGACACCGTTCCGGCCGGAAAGCCCGCGAACAGCGCATCGAGTGCATCGCGCCCGTCGCCCAGCCGCCCGACCACGTTCGACACGATGTGCATGACGTGGCTGTAAAACTCGATGGTGTAGCTGTCGGTCACGCGCACGCTGCCCGGCGCGGCGACCCGGCCGACATCGTTGCGGCCAAGATCGAGCAGCATCAGATGTTCGGCCCGTTCCTTGGGATCGGCGAGCAGGCTGTCGCGATTCTCCGCATCCTCGGTCGCCGTCCGCCCGCGCGGCCTTGTGCCCGCGATCGGCCGGATCGTCACCTCGCCGCCGCGCGCGCGGACAAGGATTTCAGGGCTGCTGCCGGTAAGCGCAAAGCCCGGCAGGTCGAGGAAATAGAGGAAGGGAGACGGATTGATCCGCCGCAAGGCCCGGTAAAGGTCGAATGGCGGTAGCGGGAAGGGCGCGGTGAAACGCTGCGCGAGCACGACCTGAAAGATATCGCCGGCGCGGATATAGTCCTGCGCGCGGGCAACCATGTCCGGATACTGGCCCGGCGCGAGATGCGGCGTCACGGTCAGGTCGGTCATGGCCGGGGGCGCGGTGCGCGCCGCCGGGTCGCCCCCTGCCGCCAGCCGGGCGGCCGCGGTGTCGATCCGTTCCCACGCATCGGCAATCCGCGCCGCCGGATCGGCATTGCCGTCACCCGGCCAGAGCGGGGCGATCAGGAACAGCTCGTCGGTCAGCCGGTCGAACACCAGGATCAGCGTCGGGCGCACGAACAGCATGTCGGGCAGCGCCAGCGGATTGGCCGGGGGGCGGGGCAGGTTTTCGATCAGCCCGAACGTCTCATAGCCGAAATAGCCGACCAGACAGGCAAGCGCGGGCGGCAGTTCGGCCGGCACATCGGCCCGGCATTCGCCGACCAGCGCGCGCAGCGCCGCAATCGCCGGGCCGGCGGGCGCGAAATCGCTGCGGTCACGCAGCCAGTGGCGGTTGATCTCGGCGGTGTCGCCGACGGCGCGGAACACCAGATCGGGGGCGAGGCCGATCAGGCTGTGGCGACCGCGCGTCTGCCCGCCTTCGACCGATTCGAGCAGGAAATCGCCGCGCCCCGGCTCGATCAGCGCCAGCGCCGCGCCGACCGGCGTCTGCGTGTCGGCAATCTGCCGCCGCCAGACAAAGGCGGGGCGGCCGGCGGCCAGCGCCTGCGCCACCGCCTCGTCATCGCTTCGCATGCCCATGGCTGCGCCGGCCGGGGGACTGGCCGGGGGGCTCACTTGTCCGCTGAGGCTCATCAGGGGACCGTCGGGCCGATCAGATCGCGCTTCAGCGCCGCAACCGCCGCCTGATTGATCTCGCTGCCCAGCTCGCGGCGGGCGGCGGCGATCAACTGCTGCGCATATTCCTGGCCGAGCACCGGGCCGAACTGCGCCCGCGAGGCCTGGACCAGCGCCGGCTGGCCGCGCGCATCGCCGGGGACGATCTGGTCGACCCGGACGACATACCAGCCCGCCATGTCAGCGGCAGGGGCGAGCCGTGCGCCGCCCGCGCGCGGGCCGAACAGCGCATCGAGCCGGGGATCGACCGGTCGGCCAGCCTGAAGCAGCTCGCGCCGCTGCCCGGCAATCGCGGCCGGCGCGGGCAAAGCGGCCCCGGCGGCGCGCGCGGCGGCGGCGAGATCATCGCCCGCCTTGAGCCGGGCAAGCACCCGCTCGGCGGCGGCGCGGGCAGCGGCAAAGCCCTGATCGCGACCGAGATCGGCGATCAGCCGGTCGCGGATCGACGCCATCGGGCGCGGCGTCGGCGGCACGATCTGGCCGACCTTGAGCAGCACCGCACGGTCATTGGCGGCAATCTGTTCGACCACCGGATCATCATCCACCTCGCTGTCGAACGCGACCTTGAGCACGGCGGCCAGCTCGGCCGCGACCGGCGCGTCGGGCGCGGCATCGGCGGTGCGGCCGGTGGCGAGCAGCGGCTGGGTGGTGATGCCGGTCAGCTTGTTCGCGGCGGCAACCTCGTCGAACGTCTCGCCGTTGGACACCGCCTCTTCGATCCGCGCGATCAGATCGGCAAAGGCCTGTTCGCTCTTGGTCTTGAGGATGCCGGCGGCAAGTTCGCCGCGCACATCGGCCATCGTCTTGCCCGGCACGGTGCGGATCTGATCGACGCGCACGACATGCCAGCCAAGCGGCGAGCGCGTGGGCGCGGCGATGCGGCCCTGTGCGGTCTGGAACGCCGCCGCGGCAACGGCTTCGGCGCTCGCGGTCGCATAGGCCTGGCGGGTCTGGCCGGTCAGCCGCGCGGCTTCCAGCCCGATCGCCCGGGCGGCGGCATCGATCGTCGCCCCGCCATCGAGCTTGCGGGCGAAATCGCGCGCCGCGCTTTCGGACGGCAGGATCACCTGGCTCAGATCGCGGGTCTCGCGCGGCGCATATTCGGCCTTGGCGGCGTCATAGGCCTTGGCGATTTCCGCATCGGTGGGCGCGGGCACGGCAAGGGCGGCGCGCTCGATCACCGCATAGCGCAGCACGCGGCGTTCGGGGATGGTGTAGCGGCCGATATTCTGCCGGTAATAAGCGGTCAGCTCGGCCTCGGCCGGGGCCTTCGGCGCGAACGCCGCCGTCGGCACGAACAGCGCCTGGCCGCGCCGCTGTTCGAGCAGCATCGAGGCATAGGGCAGCGCAAGGCCGAGCGGGGCGCGCGTGCCGCCGGCTGCGGGCACGATCAGCTGGTTGGAATAAAGGTCGCGGGCAATATCGGCCCGCACCTGCTTTTCGCTTAGCCCCTCGCGGGCGAGGAACGCTTCATATTGCGACTGGTCGAACCGGCCGTCGAGGCCGCGAAACGCCTGCGCGCCCGCGATCAGCCCGTCTTCGAGCTTGCGGCTGACGCCCATGCCCGCGCCGCGCGCAAATTGTTCGATCACCAGATCGTCGATCATCCGGTTGAGCACCGCCTCCACGCCGCCCTGGGCGACGAAGGTCTGGATGGTCAGCGCCGGGTCCTGCCGCCGCGCCGCCTCATAGGCGCGCTGGACGCGCTGGCGCAGATCGGCCTGGCTGATCGACGTCCGCCCGACCCGCGCCGCATTGTCGCCGGTCGCGCTGCCCGGCACACCGACATTCTGGATATCGGCGAGGACGAAGCCGGCGGCAATCGCGGCAAGGAACAGCCCAAGCAGCACGACGCCGAACTTGGATTTGGACAGACTGCGAAGCGCGTTGAGCATCGATGTTCCGCAACAGAAATGGGCAGGACGAACGGACGCGCCGGGACATGCGCCCCGGTGCAGGGCAAGGGCTTTAGGCATTGTCGCGCAGCGGGACAAGCATCGCGCGCATCGGCGGCAGGCGGTTGAGGATGGTTGCGCGGCCTGCCCGCGATCCTCTACCGGGCAGGCCAGAGATCGAGCTGAGGGAAAGCCAGGGCAGATGACGAGCGGAACGACGGCGCGGCGCAAGCTGGTTGCGGGCAATTGGAAGATGAACGGCGATCTGGCGGCGCTGGCCGAGCTGGACGCTATTGCGGCGGCCGCGGCTGCCCATCCCGGCGTCGATGTCGCCATCTGCCCGCCCTTCACGCTGATCGCGGCGGCGGCGGCGCGCACGGCGCTGCCCATCGGCGCGCAGGACTGCCATCAGCGGGCGAGCGGCGCGCACACCGGCTGCGTGTCCGCCCCGATGCTGGTCGAGGCCGGGGCGAAGCTGGCGATTGTCGGCCATAGCGAGCGGCGCGCCGACCAGCACGAAACCGATGCCGAGGTGCAGGCCAAGGCCGAAGCAGTGATCGCCGCCGGAATGACCGCGATCCTGTGCGTCGGCGAGACCGAGGCCGAGCGCGATGCCGGGCGTGCTGAGGATGTCGTGTCGGCGCAGCTGACCGGATCGGTGCCGGCGGGCGCGCGGGCCGAGCGGCTCGTCATCGCCTATGAACCGGTCTGGGCGATTGGCACCGGCCGCACGCCGACCCCCGATGACGTCGCCGCGATGCACGCCAGCATCCGCGCGCGGCTGCGCGCGCTGCTCGGCGTCGAGGCCGAGGGCGTGCGGATTCTCTATGGCGGGTCGGTCAAGCCGTCGAATGCCGCCGAGCTGCTCGGCCTGGCCGATGTCGATGGCGCGCTGGTTGGCGGGGCGAGCCTGAAGGCGGCGGATTTCGTGCCGATCATCGCCGCCGCCTAGGGGATTTGCGCGAAAGCGCTTCAGCCCGCGCGCGTGCCGAACGGCAGCAGGGCGGCAAGGCGCAGCGCGTCTTCGCCGTCCAGGCCCGAGGGCCATGATCGCGCGGCCAGAAAGGCGTGGCGGACAATCTCCGCCTGCTGCTCGATGCCATAACGCTGGAATGGCCGGCCCGGCTCCAGCCGATAGGCGTAGCGGCAGAAGGGGTGCCGCCGCCAGGGCAGGAACAGCCCGGTCTGGTGCTGCCAGACATGCACCAGTTCATGGATGAACAGCCCCTGCGCCGCGCGCGGTGCGGCGCTGAAATCGGCGTGATAATCGGGGCTTTCGGGATGGAACCAGATCGCGCCATCGGGGGCCATCACCACCCGGCGCGGCTGTAGCGGCCACCAGCAGCGCCGGTGGACGCGCACCGGGGCATAATCCAGCGCATCGCCGAACATCGACCGGGCGAGATCGACCTCGCCACCGGTCAGCGGCCTGCCGCCGGTCTGCGCCCGGCGGACCAGCGCCGCGCGGATCATCGCCCCCGGCGCCCGCCGGTCACTTGGGCGCGGGCGCGCCCACCGCGACGGTGCGGGCTGCCACCTCGATCTGGGTGCCGTCTGAAAAGGTGAAGACGAGCGGCATGGTGCGCGGCGGCACGATGCCCGGATTGATATTCCAGAACATCGCATGGCGTCCGCCCGGCGCGAATTCGACGCTGCCGCGCGCCGGCACCGGCACGCTGGTCACCGGCTTCATCATCGTCATGCCATGGCCGTTGCCGTCACCGCTGCCATGATCGGCCATGGTTTCATGCATTTCGGTGCGGATCGCGACCGGGGAGCTGACGCCGATCAGCTGCACGGCCTTTTCACCGCCCTTGACGGTGAAATAGCCGGCCGACGGGTTGGACGCGACCGGCGAGATGCGCACCCAGGCGTCTGTCACCTGCAACTGCGCCTCTTCCTGCGCGCACCCGGCGGTCGTCAGCGCAAGGCCGGCTGCAACAAGCCCAAGCAAAGGACGCAACATCGATCGATCTCCTCTGGCAGAACCGGGGCATGGCGGCGGCTGCCGGACGTGCACCGGATGATCGTGCAGACTCTAGGGGGCAGGGCGACTTGCGGCAAGCAACAGCCTGCCTATATCCGCTTCATCAGTCCGGTCGGGGCTGGCCATCAGGGCCGCCGCGACCAGCTTTATCGCAGGGGTGCAAAGAGGTAAAATGGCTAAAGTTATCGGCATCGATCTGGGCACGACGAACAGCTGCGTCGCCGTGATGGAAGGCGGCAAACCCAAGGTCATCGAAAACGCCGAAGGCGCGCGCACGACCCCGTCGGTCGTCGCCTTCACCAAGGATGGCGAGCGGCTGATCGGCCAGCCCGCCAAGCGGCAGGCGGTGACCAATCCCGACAACACCATCTTCGCGGTCAAGCGCCTGATCGGCCGCCGCTATGACGATCCGATCACCAAGCGCGACACCGAACTGGTGCCCTATGCGATCGCGCGCGGCCCCAATGGCGATGCCTGGGTGCAGGCGGGCGGCAACGACTATTCGCCGTCGCAGATCTCGGCCTTCACGCTGCAGAAGATGAAGGAAACCGCCGAGGCCTATCTGGGCGAGACCGTGACCCAGGCGGTGATCACCGTCCCGGCCTATTTCAACGACGCCCAGCGCCAGGCGACCAAGGATGCCGGCCAGATCGCCGGTCTTGAAGTGCTGCGCATCATCAACGAGCCGACCGCGGCCGCGCTGGCCTACGGCCTTGAAAAGCAGGACGGCAAGACCATCGTCGTTTACGACCTTGGCGGCGGCACGTTCGACATTTCGGTGCTCGAAATCGGCGACGGCGTATTCGAGGTGAAGGCGACCAATGGCGACACCTTCCTCGGCGGTGAGGATTTCGACTCCAAGATCGTCGAATATCTGGCCGACGAGTTCAAAAAGGCCGAGGGCATCGACCTGCGCGCCGACCGCCTCGCGCTCCAGCGCCTGAAGGAAGCGGCCGAACGCGCCAAGATCGAGCTGTCGTCGGCGCAGACGACCGAGATCAACTTGCCGTTCATCACCGCCGACGCCACCGGGCCGAAGCATCTGGTGAAGACCGTGACCCGCGCCGATCTGGAGCGGATGGTCGACGAACTCATCCAGCGCACGCTGGAGCCGTGCCGCAAGGCGCTGGCCGATGCGGGCGTGAAGGCTGCCGACATCTCCGAAGTGGTGCTGGTCGGCGGCATGACCCGCATGCCCAAGGTCCGTCAGGTCGTGAAGGACTTTTTCGGCAAGGAACCGCATACCGGCGTCAACCCCGATGAAGTGGTGGCGATGGGTGCGGCGATCCAGGCCGGCGTGCTGCAGGGCGACGTCAAGGACGTGCTGCTGCTCGACGTGACGCCGCTGTCGCTGGGCATCGAGACGCTGGGTGGCGTGTTCACCCGGATGATCGACCGCAACACGACGATCCCGACCAAGAAGAGCCAGGTCTATTCGACTGCCGATGACAATCAGCAGGCGGTGACGATCCGCGTGTTCCAGGGCGAACGCGAAATGGCGGCGGACAACAAGCTGCTCGGCCAGTTCGATCTGGTCGGCATCCCGCCGGCTCCGCGCGGCGTGCCGCAGATCGAGGTGACGTTCGACATCGATGCCAATGGCATCGTCAACGTGTCGGCCAAGGACAAGGGCACCGGCAAGGAACAGCAGATCCGCATCCAGGCATCGGGCGGCCTGTCCGACTCCGATATCGAGCAGATGGTCAAGGATGCCGAGCGCTTCGCCGAAGAGGACAAGAAGCGCCGTGCCGCCGCCGAGGCCAAGAACAATGCCGAAAGCCTGATCCACACCACCGAGCGCCAGCTGGCCGAGCATGGCGACAAGGTCGATGCCGGGCTGAAGGGCGAGATCGAAGCCGCGATCACCGAAGCCAAGGCAGCGGTTGAAAGCGGTGACGGCGACCGGATGACCGAAAAGGCGCAGGCGCTCGCCCAGGTGGCGATGAAGCTTGGCCAGGCAATCTACGAAAAGGAACAGGCCGCCCCCGCCGGCGAGGCGGCTGAGACCAAGGCCGATGACGATGTCGTCGATGCCGAGTTCTCCGAAGTGGACGAGAACAAGGGCTGAGTCCCGTGAAATGCGTGCCCATGCCGGCCGGCAGGGTCAGGGGCGGGACGCCTGATGCGTCCCGTGCCGCCCCGCCCGCCGGCATCGGGCGTCGCCAGCCTCTGGGGTCAGCATGAGCACCGAAATCGACTATTACGAGCTGCTGGGCGTCGAGCGCACCGCCGACGATGCGACGATCAAGTCCGCCTATCGCAAGCTCGCGATGAAATATCACCCGGACAAGAATGGCGGCTGCCGCGACGCCGAGGCGCAATTCAAGGCGGTCAGCGAAGCCTATGACTGTCTGAAGGATCCGCAGAAGCGCGCCGCCTATGACCGGTTCGGCAAGGCCGCGTTCCAGAATGGCGGCGGGGGTGGCGGCTTCCATCCCGGCCAGGGCTTTGACGGCTTTGCCGATATCTTCGAGAGCATTTTCGGGGGCGGCCAGCAGCGCGGCGGCCGTCAGCCGCGGCGCGGCGCCGATCTGCGCTACGATCTCGAGATCACGCTGGAAGAAGCCTATCACGGCACCACGACCGACGTGACGCTCGACGTCTCGGCGGCCTGCGGCACCTGCGCCGGCACCGGCGCGAAGGCGGGGGCGGGCGTGCGCGCCTGCAACACCTGTGGCGGGATGGGCAAGGTCCGCTCGCAACAGGGGTTCTTCGTGGTCGAGCGGACCTGCCCGACCTGTCACGGCATGGGCGAGGTGATCGCCGACCCGTGCGAAACCTGTCATGGCGAAGGCCGGGTGGACAAGCAGAAGACGCTGTCGGTCAACATCCCGCCCGGCGTCGATGACGGCACCCGCATAAGGCTGAGCGGCGAGGGCGAATGCGGCGCGCGCGGCGCACCGTGCGGTGACCTCTACATCTTCCTGCACGTGCGCCGCCACGCGATCTTCGAACGCGATGGCACGACCCTGTTCGCGCGCGCGCCGATCAGCTTCACGACGGCGGCGCTGGGCGGCACGATCGTCGTCCCCGGTCTCGACAAGCAGCGCCACGAGATCCGCATCCCGGCGGGCATCCAGTCGGGCAAGCAGATCCGTCAGCGCGGCGCAGGGATGCCGGTGCTCAACGGGCGCGGGCAGGGTGATCTGGTCATCCAGGTCGAGGTCGAGACGCCGACCAAGCTCAACGCCAAGCAACGCGAGCTGCTCGAACAATTCCGCGCCACCGAAACCGGCGAGGAATGCCCGCAGAGCCACGGCTTTTTCGACAAGCTCAAGGCGATGTGGTCGGGGGAATGATAAGCGCCTGCTGACCCGGCACCGGTCCGCACCCCCACCCGGCGTCCCATATGATACTGCCGTTGGGAGGCCGGGTGGGGGTGCGGGCCGGTGCCGCCCCCGCGCCGAGAGGCGCGCAACAAACACACCAGCGAGCGTCGCTCATAAAAAACAGCCGCCGGGCGCACTGGCGGCTGTTTTTGCGTCACGCCGCGCCGAAGACGCGCGCGAAGATCGTGTCGACGTGCTTCAGATGATAATCCAGGTCGAACCGCGCGGCGATTTCGTCGGGCGACAGCCGGGCGGTGACGTCCGGATCGGCCTTGAGCAGCTCTTCGAGCGACAGTGCGCCATCCGATTCCCACACCTTCATCGCGTTGCGCTGGACAAGGCGATAGGCATCCTCGCGCGACGCCCCGGCCTGGGTGAGCGCCAGTAGTACGCGCTGCGAATGGATAAGGCCGCCCATGCGGTTCATGTTGCGCGCCATCCGCTCGGGATAGACGAGCAGCTTGTCGATCACCCCGGTCAGCCGGGCGAGCGCGAAGTCGAGCGTCACCGTCGCGTCGGGACCGATCATCCGCTCGACCGACGAATGGCTGATGTCGCGTTCATGCCACAGCGCGACATTTTCGAGCGCGGGGGTGACATAGCCGCGCACCATGCGGGCAAGGCCGGTCAGATTTTCGGTCAGCACCGGATTGCGCTTGTGCGGCATCGCCGACGAGCCTTTCTGGCCCGGCGAGAAATATTCCTCCGCCTCCAGCACCTCGGTGCGCTGCAGATGGCGCACCTCGGTCGCCAGCCGCTCGACCGACGAGGCGATGACGCCCAGCGTGGCAAAGAACATCGCATGGCGGTCGCGCGGGATCACCTGGGTCGATACCGGCTCGATCGTCAGCCCCATCTTGTCGGCGACATGCGCTTCGACGCGGGGATCGATATTGGCGAAGGTGCCGACCGCGCCCGAAATCGCGCAGGTGGCGACATCGTCGCGCGCCGCGACCAGCCGGGCGCGGTTGCGCGCAAACTCGGCATAGGCCTGGGCAAGCTTCAGCCCGAATGTCACCGGCTCGGCATGGATGCCGTGGCTGCGCCCGATGGTCGGGGTCAGCTTATGCTCGAAGGCGCGGCGCTTGAGCACCGCCAGCAGCGCATCGAGATCGGCGATCAGCAGATCGGCCGCGCGCTTGAGCTGCACGGCAAGGCAGGTGTCGAGCACGTCCGAACTGGTCATGCCCTGATGCAGGAAGCGCGCCTCCTCGCCGGTGCGTTCGGCGACATGGGTGAGGAAGGCGATCACGTCATGCTTGGTCTCCGCCTCGATGGCGTCGATGCGCGCAATGTCGAACGGCGGCTGGGCGGCATGGGCGGCCCACACCTTCTCCGCCGCCGCGCGCGGCACGATGCCCAGCTCGGCCATCGCATCAAGGGCATGGGCCTCGATTTCGAACCAGATCTGGAAACGGGTTTCGGGCGCCCAGATGGCGACCATTTCGGGCCGGGAATAGCGGGGGATCATGGCATGTCTCTGGTTGCTGGTTGCGGGCAGCGTCGAACGGTTCGTCGCGCGGGTCGCACGGACTCACGACGAGCCGCGCGATAGCAGGGACGGGCAGGGGCGGCAAATGCCCCGGGGGCGGAACGGCTGGAACCGGGGCGGCGTTCACGTCTGCGGTTGATCAGCCAAACCTTATGCTATCCAGGAGTTTATCATGTTGAAAAGCCTTATGCTTGCGAGCGCGGCCCTGATCGCGGCTCCGGCCGCGGCGCAGGGTGCAACCACCGCCGGAGCACCCCAGGCGACCAGCCCGGCAACGCCGGCGCCGACGGACCAGACGACCCAGACCACCCCAGCCGTGCCGCCCGCATCGACGGGAATGCCGACCGGAACGGACGGTACGAGCCAGGGCGCGGCTGACCAGAGCATGTCGGCGCAGACCGATCCGCAGCCCGGCACCGCCGCCGATCCGGTCGCGGCGACGGTCGCCGCCGAATGGGCGACCTATGACGCCGACCGCAGCGGCAGCCTGTCCAAGGCCGAGTTCACCAAATGGATGGTCGCGCTGCGTGCCAAGGCACCCGAACAGCAGCCGGTGGCGGACGTCAGCGCCTGGGCCAATGCGGCATTCGCGCAGGCCGATGCCGACCGCAGCAAGAGCGTGAGCCAGGACGAGCTTCAGCGCTTTCTGCGCGGCTGACCTGCTTCTGGTCGTCGTGACCGGCCGCCGCGTCGTCCCCCCGCGCGGCGGCCGGTTTGCCGGCCGGGTTCAGTCGAGATTGGGCCGCAGCCAGCGCTGCGCCTGATCGAGGCTGACCCCGCGCCGCGGCGCATAATCGGCCAGCTGGTCCTGCCCGATCCGCGCGACGCCGAAATAGGCCGACTGCGGATGGCCGAAGTAGAAGCCCGACACCGCCGCCGTCGGCAGCATCGCAAAGCTCTCGGTCAGCGTCGCGCCGGCCGGCGTGCCGCCCAGCATGTCGAACAGGATCGGCTTCAGGCTGTGATCGGGGCAGGCCGGATAGCCGGGGGCCGGGCGGATGCCGCGATATTGTTCGCGGATCAGCGCCTCGTTGGTCAGCTGCTCGTCGGGCGCATAGCCCCACAAGGTCGTGCGGACATGGCTGTGCAGCGCCTCGGCAAAGGCCTCGGCCAGCCGGTCGGCCAGCGCCTTGAGCAGAATGTCCTGATAATCGTCATGCGCCGCCTTGAACCGCGCGATATGCGGATCGATGCCGTGAATGGCGACGGTGAAGCCGCCCAGCCAGTCATCGGCGGTGTCGATGAAATCGGCGAGGCACATATTGGGCTTGGCCGTGTTCTTGGCCATTTGCTGGCGCAGGAAAGGCAGCACGACCGCGCGTTCGGGCGGGGCCGCACCTGCCCCCGGCCGGTGGCCGTCGGGATAGACGAGCACGTCGTCGCCATGCCGCGCGCACGGCCACAGCGCCGCGACGCCGCGCGCGGTCAGCCATTTTTCGGCGATGATGGTGTCGAGCATCTTCTGCGCATCGGCAAACAGGCTGCGTGCGCTGTCCCCGACAATCTCGTCGTCAAGGATCGCCGGGAAATTGCCGGCCAGTTCCCAGGCGCGGAAAAACGGCGTCCAGTCGATGAACCCGCGCAGATGCTCGAGCGACCAGTCGTCGAACACATGCACGCCCGGCTGGCGCGGCGCGGGCGGCTTGAGCGCGGGATCGATGGTCATGCCGCGCGCGCGCGCTTCGGCGATCGGCAGCAGCTCATTCTGGCCCTTGCCCTCGCGCGCGGCGCGCACGGCGGCATAATCCTCGGCGGTGCGGCCGATGAACGGCTCCGCCTGGGTGTCGCTGACCAGTGCCGAGGCGACGCCGACCGCGCGGCTGGCGTCGAGCACATGGATGACCGGCCCCTGATAGGCGGGATCGATGCGCAGCGCGGTATGGACCTTGGACGTGGTCGCCCCGCCGATCAGCAGCGGCATCTTCATGCCGGCGCGCTGCATTTCCTCGGCCACCGTCACCATTTCGTCGAGCGACGGGGTAATCAGCCCGGACAGGCCGATCATGTCGGCATCATTCTCGTTCGCGGCTTCAAGGATGCGGGTCCAGGGCACCATCACGCCCAGATCGATCACCTCGAACCCGTTGCACTGGAGCACGACGCCGACGATGTTCTTGCCGATGTCATGGACATCGCCCTTGACGGTGGCGAGCACGATCCGGCCCTTGCCCTTGGCATTCGCGTCCTTTTCCGCCTCGATATAGGGCAGCAGATGGGCGACCGCCTTTTTCATCACCCGGGCCGATTTGACGACCTGGGGCAGGAACATCTTGCCCGCGCCGAACAGGTCGCCGACGACGTTCATCCCGTCCATCAGCGGGCCTTCGATCACCTCGATGGGGCGGGCAAAGGCCTGGCGCGCCTCTTCGGTGTCGTCGACGACATGGGCGTCGATGCCCTTGACCAGCGCATGTTCGAGCCGCCGGGCGACCGGCCAGCTGCGCCATTCCTCGGCCTGTTTTTCGGCCACGGCGTCGCCGCCGCGATATTTCTCGGCAAGCGCGATCAGCCTTTCGGTGGCATCGTCGCGCCGGTCCCAGATCACATCCTCGCACGCGTCGCGCAGTTCGGGGTCGATGGCGTCGTAAACGTCGAGCTGCCCGGCATTGACGATGCCCATGTCCATCCCCGCCTGAATGGCGTGGTAGAGGAACACGCTGTGCATCGCGCGGCGCACCGGCTCGTTGCCGCGAAAGCTGAACGACAGGTTGGAGACACCGCCCGAGATATGGACGTGCGGGCAGCGGGCCTTGATCTCGCGCGTCGCCTCGATGAAGTCGATGGCGTAGCGGCGATGCTCGTCAATCCCGGTCGCGACCGCGAAGATATTGGGATCGAAGATGATGTCTTCGGGGGGAAAGCCGATCCCGGTCAGCAGCTTATAGGCACGCTCGCAGATCTCGACCTTGCGCGCGCAGGTGTCGGCCTGACCGACCTCGTCGAACGCCATCACGACGACGGCGGCACCATAGGCCATGATCCGCCGTGCCTGATCGAGGAACGGCGCTTCGCCTTCCTTCATCGAGATCGAGTTGACGATCGGCTTGCCCGACACGCATTTCAGCCCGGCCTCGATCACCGACCATTTCGAGCTGTCGATCATCACCGGCACACGGGCAATGTCCGGCTCGGCGGCGATCAGCTTCAGAAAGGTGGTCATCGCCAGTTCGGCGTCGAGCAGCCCTTCATCCATGTTGACGTCGATGATCTGCGCGCCGTTTTCGACCTGCTGGCGCGCGACCTCGACCGCGCGCGGATAGTCGCCGGCCATGATCAGTTTCTTGAACGCCGCCGATCCGGTGACGTTGGTGCGCTCGCCGATATTGACGAAGATGGCGGAGGGTCCGGTGGCAGACATGGGGGCTTGGTGTGTCCAGCTTTTGGCGGTTAGCGGTTGGTGTCGAGCGGGCGGGCGAGCACGACATCGTCGCAGATCGTGCCGCCGGCATCGAACTGGCGGGTGGCGATCTGCGTGAAGCCGTGCCGGGTGTAGAAAGCGCGGGCGCGGGCATTGCCGGTGTAAACGCCGAGCAGCAACCGCGCGCCCGGCGCGGCCCCGGCGGTGGCAGCGTCGATCGCCGCGTTCATCAGCGCCGGGCCAAGGCCGGTGCCGTGAAAGCGGCTGAGCGTGTAGATGCGGCGCAGCTCGATATCGCCCGGCACCGCGCCGGGAATGTCGGGCGGCATCAGCAGCGCATAGCCGACCGGGGCGTCGCCCGGCTCGGCCAGCCCCAGCCAGGCACGGCCGCCGCTGCCGAGCATCGCGGCGAAGGCATCCGTGCTGTTCGCCCGCGCGCTGTGCGCGACGATCGCCGCCCCGGGCAGCACGCCGGCAAAGCCGTCCAGAAACGCCGCGCTGCCGATCAGCGCGAGCATGGCGGCATCGTCGGCCCCGGCACTGCGGATGCGCCAGCGCGGCGCCTGACCGGTCATGCCGGGACCAGGAACGGGTCCAGCCCGGCCAGCATCGTCTGCCGCCGCGGCGCGGGGACGGCGCGGGGGGCATGGCCGGCGACCGCGCGCGCCATCTGCGCGATATGGTCGGGCGTGGTGCCGCAACAGCCGCCGACGATGTTGATCAGCCCTTCCTTCGCCCAGTCGCCGATGAAGCCGGCCGTGGTTTCGGGGGCCTCGTCATATTGCCCCAGATCATTGGGCAGGCCGGCATTGGGATAGACCATCATCAGCGTGTCGGCGACCGGATTGAGCGCGGCGACATGCGGGCGCAGCTGCGGCGCGCCGAACGAACAGTTCAGCCCGATGGTGAGCGGCCGGGCATGGCGCACCGACGCCCAGAAGCTTTCGACCGAATGGCCCGACAGATTGCGCCCGGACATGTCGGTGACGGTGAAGCTGATCATCAGCGGCACCTCGATGCCCCGCGCCATGCCGGCTTCGAGCACCGCCATGATCCCGGCCTTGGCATTGAGGGTGTCGAAGATCGTTTCAATGAGGATGAAATCCACCCCGCCGTCGAGCAGCGCATCGGTCTGCTCGCGATACACCTGCTTCAGCTCGTCAAAGCCGATGGCGCGATAGCCCGGATCATTGACGTCGGGCGACAGCGACAGCGTCTTGTTGGTTGGCCCCAGCGCCCCGGCGACGAAGCGCGGCCGCCCGTCCGCCGCCTCGGCCGTGCGGGCGGCGTCGCGCGCGATCTGCGCCGAGGCAAGGTTGATGTCGCGCACCAGATGCTCGGCACCATAATCGGCCTGGCTGATCGTGTTGGCGTTGAAGGTGTTGGTCGACACGATGTCGGACCCGGCGGCCAGATAGGCCTCGGTGATTTCCGCCACCACATGCGGGCAGGTGAGCGCCAGCAGGTCGTTATTGCCCTTCTGGTCATGGCCGAGCGTCAGCCCGCCGCGATAATCGGCCTCGGTCAGCCGATAGGACTGGATCATCGTGCCGAACGCGCCGTCGGTCAGCAGAATGCGGGTCCGCGCTTCCTCGCGCAGCCGCCGTGCGGCCTCGGATGCCGTGATCATGCCGCCTTCTCCGCCGCCTGCGTGCCGCCGCGCACCCCCAGCATATGACAGATCGCATAAGCCAGTTCGGCGCGGTTGAGGGTGTAGAAATGGAAATCGCGCACGCCGCCGGCATAAAGCCGCCGGCACAGCTCTGCCGCGATGGTGGCGGCCACCAGCTGGCGCGCGGCCGGCAGATCGTCCAGCCCCTCGAACAGTCGGTCCATCCAGCCGGGTATGGTCGCCCCGCACTGGGCGGCGAAGCGGCGCGTCTGGGCGACGTTCGACACCGGCAGGATGCCGGGCACGATCTCCGCCGTCACGCCGCGCGCCGCCGCCCTGTCGCGGAAGCGGAAGAAACAGTCGGGCGAGAAGAAGAACTGGCTAATCGCGCGCGTGCCGCCGGCGTCGATCTTGCGCTTGAGATTGTCGATATCATCGTCAAGGCTGCGCGCCTCGGGATGCGCCTCGGGATAGGCGGCGACCGAAATCTCGAACGGGTGCAGCCGCTTCAGCCCCGCGACCAGCTCGGCCGCGCTCGCATAGCCGCCGGGATGGGGGGCAAAGCCCTGGCCCGCGACCGGCGGGTCGCCGCGCAGCGCGACGATGTGGCGCACGCCCGCCGCCCAATATTCCTGGGCGATGGCGTCAATCTCCTCGCGCGTCGCCTCGACACAGGTCAGGTGCGCAGCGGCGGCGAGCGAGGTTTCGCGGACGATGCGCGCAACCGTGGCATGGGTGCGCTCGCGGGTCGAGCCGCCGGCACCATAGGTCACCGACACGAACCGCGGGCCGAGCGGGGCGAGCGTCTGCACCGCGTCCCACAGCTGGGCGTCCATCTTCTCGGTCTTGGGCGGGAAAAACTCGAACGACACGCCGATATCGCCCGAAAGATCGGCGAACAACGGCGCATCAAGGGCGCGGCGCGCCTCTTCGAGCTGGGCGAGGGAGGGGGTCATGCGGCGATCTCCTGGATCATTCCGGGGCGGTGCCCCAGCCAGAGTTTGACGGTCAGTTCTCCGCCGTCGAGCGTGTCGGTGCGGCCGAGCGCAAGGCCCGCCGCCGCCAGCCAGCCGGCGATCTGGTCATCGGAAAAGCCGAGCCGGGCATGGGCGTCGCGCGCCCGCAGCTCTTCACGGTCGTGCGGCGCGAAATCGACGATCAGCATCCGCCCGCCTGGGGCGAGCAGCCGCGCGGCCTCGGCCAGGGCGCTGGCCGGCTGGCTCATGAAATGCAGCACCTGATGCAGGATGACGGTGTCGGCCACCCCTTCGCCCAGCGGCAGCGCGGTCAGATCGCCTTGGCGCAGCTCGGCGGTCGGTACCGTTTCCGCCAGCTTGGCGCGGGCGAGGCGGAGCATTTCCGGGCTGCGGTCGATCCCCACCGCTTTGGCCGCACGTGCGCCGAACAGCTCGAGCATCCGGCCGGTGCCGGTGCCGAGATCGACCAGCCGGCCGATCGGCGCATCGCCCAGCATCGCCGCCATCGCCGCCTCGACGGTTTCCTCGGGCGCGTAGAGCGAGCGGATCGCGTCCCATTCCTCAGCGCGGGCAGCGAAATAACGCGACGCCGCCTCCGCCCGGTCGGCGCGAACGGCGGCGAGGCGCTGGGCATCCTCATCCGCCCATTCGCCGGTCGCGCGGTCGATGGCCGCGAGCAGGGGGGCGACATGAATGTCCTCGGCAAGGGCAAGGAACACCCAGCTGCCCTCGCGCCGCCGCACGGTCAGCCCGGCATCGGCAAGGATGCGGACATGGCGCGACACGCGCGGCTGGCTCTGCCCCAGCACCTGCGCGAGTTCGCCGACCGACAGCTCCATCGCCCGCAGCAGCGCAAAGATGCGCAGCCGCGTCGGGTCGCCGAGCGCGCGGAAGATTTCGATGAGCCGGTCCACGCTTCAGGACATAAAGATATCTTTATGTCCGCACAAGGCTGTTATCGCCCGATCTTGCCGCCAAGGTGCTTAACAAGCGGTTGCGCAGGCGCGGTGCGCGCGCCGAAATGCGAAGCGGCCCGGACGCACTGGGCGTCCGGGCCGCTCACGAAACAGCGTGGGGTCAGCTCAGCCGAGCGGCGCGTGATCGATGCGTGGCAGCACATGCCGGGCAAACAGATCGGCCTCGGCGGCGTGCGGATAGCCCGACAGGATGAACGCCTCGATGCCGAGCGCGCGATAGCGTTCAAGCTTGGCGAGCACCTGATCGGGATCGCCCACAATCGCCGCGCCGCAGCCCGAGCGGGCACGGCCGATGCCGGTCCACAGCTGCGGTTCGGCAAAGCCCTCATCATCGGCGCCTTCGCGCAGCATCGCCTGCGCGGTCACGCCGACCGAGGCCGAATCGAGCGATTTCTGCCGGATCGCCGCGCCCGTTTCGGCATCGAGGCGCGACAGCAGCCGCCGGGCATAGGCGCGTGCCTCGTCCTCGCTTTCACGCACGATGACATGGGCGCGATAGCCAAAGCGCAGCGTGCGGCCATAGGCGGCGGCCCGCGCCGTCATGTCGGCGATGATCGCCTGCACATTGGCCTCGGTATCCGGCCACATCAGATAGACATCGGCCGCCCGGGCCGCCGCATCGCGCGCATCGGGCGACAGGCCGCCGAAATAGAGCGGCGGGCATTTGCCCGACACGGTGCCGATGCGCGGCGGATCGATGGCGATCTTGTAGAACTCGCCCTGATGGTCGAGCGGCTGGCCGTTGAGCAGCGTCTTCAGGATCTGCATCACCTCGACACAGCGCTGATAGCGCGGCGCCGACGGCAGCGTTTCCCCCGGCAGGTCCGACGAGATGATGTTGACGGTCAGCCGCCCGCCCAGAATGCGGTCGATGGTGGCGATCTGCCGGGCGAGCTGGGGCGGCCAGCTTTCGCCGACGCGCACCGCCATCAGCAGCCTGATGCGCTTGACCAGTGTCGCGATCGCCGCGGCAAAGGCCGTGGTGTCGATGCCGAGCGTATAGCCCGATGGCAGCAGGATATTGTCGAAGCCGCCGCTTTCGGCCTGCAGAACGATGTCGCGGCAATGTTCCCAGCTCGACGCGAGCTTGGGATCGGGAACCCCCAGAAACTCGTAATCATCGTCACAAAGCGCTGAGAACCAGCTGATTTCGCAGGGTTTCACGGCAGTCTCTCTCCCATCGATGCTTCGAGCACGGCATACCATTCGGCCCGCGTCCAGCGCGGCTTGAGCGCGTCCGGGATCTCCGCGATCCGCTCGACCCGCTGGGTGCCGACAATCGGGATCGGCCGCGCCGGATGGGCCATGATCCAGCTGAGCGCCGCCGCGCCGCGCCCGACGCCGTGCGCCGCCGCCTTGGCATCCAGCAGATCGGCCACCGCCTGTTCGCGGGCATTGCCGGGCGTCGCGATGCGGCCGCCGCCAAGCGGCGACCAGGCCAGCGGCGTCAGCCCCATCGTCATCGCCTGATCGAACAGTCCGGTGCGCAGCGGATCGAGCGCGAGCGCCGAGAATTCGGGCTGGGTCGCGGCAATCGGCACCGGCAGGAAATGCTGGAGCGCCTGTGTCTGGGCCGGGGTGAAGTTGGACACGCCGACCGCCATGATCTTGCCGGCGGCATGGGCGGCCTCGAGCGCGCGGGCCACTTCCTGCGGATGGGTGAGGATGTCGGGGCGGTGGATCTGCCACAGTTCGACCCGCTCGACGCCCAGACGCTTCAGCGACGCGTCGATCGCAGCGCCGATATAGGCGGCGCTCGAATCATAAGGCGTGCCGATCACGATGCCGCCCTTGGTGGCGAGCACCATCCGGTCGCGCAGGCCCGGCGACGCCGCGAACACGCGGCCCAGCAGGGCTTCCGCCGCGCCGAACGGCTCGCCATTGTCGGGGCCGTAGATATCGGCGGTGTCGAACAGCGTGACGCCGGCGGCGAGGGCTGCTTCGACCCTGGCCTGCGCGGCGGCGACATCGTCGCCGGCAAAGCGCCACATCCCCCACGCAAGCGGGGAAACCATGATCCCGCTCTTGCCGAGCGGGCGCGGATCGGGTGAGAAGGGAAGGTATGTCATCGTTGTCATATGACACGAAGGGAGAGGAAATGGGAAGCAGGGTTCGCTACGGATTGATCGGCACCGGAATGATGGGCGTCGAACACATCCAGAATCTGCGCGTGACGCCGGGCGCCGAGCTGACCGCGATCACCGATCCGGTCGACACCTCGCTCGGCTGGGCGCGCGACGCCGCTGCCGGCTGGTCGGAGCCGAAGCAGTTTGCGTCGGGCGAGGAGATGGTGCGGTCGGGCACGGTCGATGCGGTGATCATTGCGTCGCCGAACTACACGCACCGGGCGGTGCTGGAGCCGCTGATGGACCTGCCCGTCCACATCCTGTGCGAAAAGCCGCTGGCGACCACCGTGGCCGATGCGCGCTGGGTGGCGGGGCGGGCGGCGGCGCGCGACCATCTGTTCTGGACGGCGATGGAATATCGCTTCATGCCGCCGGCCGCGCGGTTCATCGAGCAGGTGCATGGCGGGCGCATCGGCCGCTTGCAGATGCTGTCGATCCGCGAGCACCGGTTTCCGTTCCTGCCCAAGGTTGGCGACTGGAACCGGTTCAGCCGCAATACCGGCGGCACGATGGTCGAGAAATGCTGCCATTTCTTCGATCTGATGCGGCTGATCGTGCGTGCCGAGGCGGTCCGCGTCTATTGTTCGGGGGCGATGGACGTCAATCATCAGGACGAAATTTATGGCGGGGAAAAACCCGACATCATCGACAACAGCTACACGGTCGTCGATTTCGACAATGGCGTGCGTGCGATGCTTGATCTGTGCATGTTCGCCGACGGGGCCGAGAATCAGGAAGAAATCACCGCGGTGGGCGACAAGGCGCGCCTCGATGTGCTGATTCCCGAAAGCGTGATCGTCCATTCGCCGCGCACCGGCTTCATGAACCCCAAACAGGCGACGCGCGAAACCGTGCCGGTCGATGAAACCGCGCTCAAGGCCGGGCAGCATCATGGCTCGACCTATTATCAGCATCAGGCGTTCAATGCGGCGGTGCGCGGGCAGGGGCCGGTGATCGTGTCGGCCGAGGACGGGCTGCGCGCGGTCGAGATCGGCGCGGCGGCGGAACTGAGCGCGCGCGAAAAGCGCGTCGTCGAGCTGGCCGAGCTGCGCGGCTGAGCGAACAGGCCGGCTGAGCGAATAGGGGCCGGTGCCGGGGTTCAGCCCCGGTGCCGGCCGCCCCGGGTGATGCAGCCGCGCAACGCCCCGCCAAACAAATGCTTTGCTGACCCGCGATCCCCTTTCGCACCATAAGGATTTCTGCTTAGCATTTATGACAACGCTGCCAAAAAAAAGCGGCGACGTCTGTCCGAGGGGAAATCGCAATGAAATCTGTCTGGTTGACCTCCAGCCTTATCGCGCTCGCCGCCGCCAGCCCGGCTTATGCCCAGAACGCCGCTCAGGATGGCGCGCCCGAACAGGCCGCCGCGTCCGAGCCGGCCGATATCGTCGTGACCGCACAGCTGCGCTCCGAACGTCTGCAGGACGTGCCGGTCGCGATCACCGTGCTCAGCGGCAATGCGCTGGAGGCGCAGGGGCGCGTCAATCTTGAAGGCGCGGTCAATCTGATCCCGTCGTTCAACTTCCTGAAGTCGGGCACGACGCTCAACCAGTCGCTGTTCCTGCGCGGCGTCGGCACCTCGACCTTCTCGATCGCCGGCGAGCCGTCGGTGTCGACCGTGCTTGACGGCGTCGTGCTCGCGCGGTCGGGCGAAGCCTTTCAGGAACTGGTCGATGTCGACCGGCTCGAAGTGCTGCGCGGCCCGCAGGGCACGCTGTTCGGCAAGAACGCCTCGGCGGGCGTGATCAACATCATCACCCGCGCGCCCGGCAAGGATTATGAGGGCTATGTCGAGGCCGGCTGGTTCTCGGACGACGAATATCGCGGCCGCATGCTCGTCAACGTGCCGGTCACCGACAATTTCGCGGTCCGCGCCACCGGCTATTACGCCAATTGGGATGGCAACATCACCAATGTCGCGCAGACCCGCAACCGCACCGTCAACGGCTATGAACGCTATGGCGGCCGCATCAAGGCGCGCGGCGACTGGTCGAACGTCAAGGCGACCTTCATCTTCGACTATTACAAGAACAGCGATGATTGCTGCGCCGAAGTGATCGGCACCGGGCCGCTGACCGGCGCGGGCCTGCCGACCACCAACCCGGTGTTCAGTGTGCTACCGACGCCGCGCGGCGACGAAACCCGCCAGATCAACCAGAACCTCATCACCCGCACCGAAGAACGCGGCTGGGGTGCGTCGATGCAGCTCGACGCGCAGGTCGGCACGCAGACCGTCACCTCGATCACCGCCTATCGCGACTGGCGCAACACCGAGATCCGCGACGGCGACTGGCTGCCCGCCGCCTTCCAGGGCGCGGGGTTGCAGCAGCTGCATGATCGCGGCCCGCAGAACAGCAGCACCTTCTCGCAGGAACTGCGCCTTGCCTCGCCGGGCGGCGAGTTCATCGACTACGTCGTCGGCGCCTATTATTCGCGCGCCGAAAACCGCCGGATTTTCCAGCGCGACGTGATCGCCTGCAACACCGCCGGCAATCCGACGCCCAACCCGCTCGTCGCCTGCGGTGCGCCCGGCGCGCCGGCCAGCACCTTCCCGACCGGGGTTGCCGATTTCGGGTCGGTGTTCAAGACGACCGCCCTGTTCGGCCAGGCGACGTTCAACTTCACCGAACGCTTCCGCGCGATTGCCGGGCTGCGCTTCACGCTTGACCAGCTGAACGTGTTCCTCAGCCGCAACACGACGCTGGCCGGGCCGGGCATCCAGCCCAGCTTCCCGGTCGTGCCGGGCGGCGTCGGCCAGCCCGCGGCCCCGTTCCGCAGCAAGACCGATGCCGAGAATCTGTCGGGCCGGGTCGGCCTGCAGTTCGACGTGCTCGACGATTCGATGATCTACGGCATGTACACGCGCGGCTATAAGGGGCCGGCGTTCAACGTGTTCTTCAACCTTACCCAGGTCGGCACTGATGCGCTCGATCCGGAAGAGTCGGACGCGTTCGAACTGGGCATGAAGAACACGCTGTTCGGCGGCAAGCTGGTGCTGAACCTCGCGGCCTTCTATGCCAAATACCGCAACTTCCAGGCCAACAACCCCGATCTGGTGGCGGGCGTGATCGTCACGCGCTTCACCAATGCCGGGTCGGTGTCGACGCGCGGGGCAGAGCTTGACCTGATCTGGCGTCCGGCGAGCGACCTCAGCATCACCGGCGGCCTTGCCTACACCGATGCCAAGGTCGACCGGTTCCAGCTGCCGCCCGGCGCGCTGCCGACCCAGGTCATTCCCTCGGGCACCGAACTGGCGTTCGCGCCCAAGTGGAAGGGCTCGATCGGTGCCGATTATCGCTGGCGCACCGGCGGGGCGGTCGATCTGTTCTTCGGCGGTCAGGCCAATGTGCAGTCGAGCCAGCTCGGGCAGTTCTCGCCCGATCCGGTGGTGCGGGAGCGCACGACGATCGACGGCTATGCGCTCGTCAACCTGCAGGCCGGGCTGGTCGATCCCGAGGATCGCTACCGCGTGACCTTCCAGGTCCGCAATCTGTTCGACCAGAGCTTTGCCGCCTCGATCGTGAGCGGCGGACCGGCGGGCAGCTATCGCTACATCATCCCGCGCGACGCCGACCGTTATTACGGCGTCACCGCCCGGGTGAACTTCTGACCGGCGCGTCCGGCACGGGCCTCATCGCCCGTGCCGGGCCGACCGGCGCTCAGCCGCCGGTCAGCTCCGCCACCCAGTGCGGCACCAGCTCGGTTGCCGGGCCGAAGCGGCTGTCGTCGAACAGGCGGCTTCCGGCCGACGGTTCCAGATTGAGCTCGAGCGTGCGCGCGCCATGCGCCACCGCCAAACGGACAAAGCCCGCCGCCGGATAGACGGCCCCCGATGTGCCGATCGAAACGAACAGATCGGCCCCGGCCAGCGCGGCTTCGATCCGGTCCATCTGATAGGGCATTTCGCCGAAAAACACGATGTCGGGCCTGAGCGCGCGGGCGCCGCAGGCCGGGCAGGGCGGCCAGTCACCCGCCTGTTCCGCCCCCATCGGCCCGTGCCAGCCGCTGCGCCCGTCACAGGCCAGGCACCAGGCCGAACGCAGCGCGCCATGCATATGCACCAGCCGCACCGCGCCCGCGCGCTCGTGCAAATCGTCGACATTCTGGGTGACGATCAGCAGTTCCCCCGTCCATCCGGCATCGAGCCGCGCCAGCGCCTGATGCGCGGCATTGGGGCTGACCGCATCCAGCTGCGCGCGCCGGGCGTCATAGAATCGGTGCACCAGCGCCGGATCGCGCGCCAGCGCCTCGGGCGTGCACACATCCTCGATCCGGTGCGACGCCCACAGCCCGTCCACCGCGCGAAACGTCTCCAGCCCGCTTTCGGCGGAAATGCCCGCCCCGGTCAGGATGACGATGTTCTGGCTAAGGTGCATGGTGCCGTTCTAGCGGATCGGGCGAGGGGCCGCGAAGTGACGATCGTCTGAACGATCTTGAACGGCTTCCAGCAACGTGGCGGTTGGTTCGGCAAGCGCCGCCCATGCGCGGAATGCAGAGTTGGCCCATGCTGTCACCGCCGCCACATGATCGCTTTTTCCGCGCGCGAGGACGTCAGCCAGGGTCACGTCAAACTTCACTGGCGGCGGCGGCAGCGGCGGAAGATTGGCCGTGACGAGTTTTTGCATCATCGGGGCGATGCGCGCATGATCTGTCCGCGCGTGCAGGGCGAGATGAAGCGCCGCATAATGAACCCATATGGATTGCCGGGCGCGTCGATCGGTCGGGTCGCCGGGGTGCTGGAGCGCATAGGCATCGACGGTCAGCCGGTGAACGGCACCGAACAGCCCCCGATCCTGATATTCGCGGGCCAGCAATGTGCCATAGCCGTGCCAGCACCCGGGAGATGACTGCATATATTCGTGCGTCGGACCCGACATGGCTTCGAAAATACCTCCGCACGCAAAGCATCCCTCATTCATCGCCCCCGCCTCGCTCCTGTCGATTGCCAAGTGATCCGAACCTGCCTCAAACTGTGCTAATCAGCTCTGATCTTGGCCTGGGCATCATCAACCAGTTGTTGAAGAGCGGCAATATGTGCGGTGAACGCCTGACGGCCGTTCCGGGTCAGTGCCGCCCAGGTTCTCTGTCGGCCACCCAGCGACGCCTTGCGAAGCCGAATATGGCCAGCCTCCACCAACGCGGACAGGTGTTTTGACAGGACGGAGTCGCTCACTTCAACAATATCTCTGATGGTTGCAAACTCGGCCTCGTCGACGCGCGCGAGCAATGCCGCAATCTGAAGCCGGGCCGGCGGGTGGAGTGTCGCGTCAAAGCCGGCAATCGTCATGACCGGTCCCCGCGAAGCAGCGCGGCGCGGTAAATCCGTTCCCAGGCAATGCTGGCACCGGTGCAAATGACGAAGGTAACAACCCCGATAATCATGCCAGAAGGCTGGATCCCGTCACCACGACCAGTGTGAAGCGCCGCCCACACCATCGTCGCGAGGAAAGCGGCCAGCATGAATGTCAGCGGCCTGGTGGCGCCTTTCTGCCAGCCTGAAATGAACATGCCGTGACGACGCCGATCGTCCCAGACGCATGCCAGTATCAGCACGGCACCCACCGCGATCATCCCGGTCCGGATTGCCGATGGCTGAGGCAATGCGGCAATCAACAGGCCTTCTGAAAGGCCGAACATGGCGTGCCGGTGAACCGGCCACCTTGCCCGATCGGCCAGCTTGTCTTCGGTGCGTCTGATGCTTGTCAGCGCCGTTGCCGCATCATGGGGATCCATATCGCCACCTCTCTTTCCAGTATGGAAAGAGATATGCGAGACTTTCCGACTTGGCAAGTGATATCTTTCCAGGTCGGAAAATATATCGGGCCGTGGGGTCGGGGTGGGGCATTGCCGCGCTGGTGCAGGCCTCAGCCCTCCGCATCCTCATCGGTCATCGACCAGGCGAGCAGCGCGGTCGGCAGCAGCGTGGCGGTCAGGAACAGGCCCCAGAACAGCACGTTCCATGCGCGATAGCCCACCGGCGTCCACCAGCCGGTGTCGCTGGCGATGCCGGCATAGGCGATGCCGAGCAGCATCAGCGCCGACAGGATGAAATAGCTGCGCGATAGGGTCCGTTCGCGCAGCTGGCGTTCGCGTTCGTCGAGCCGGATGGCCTCTTCGGCGACGATGCGCTGGGCGGAGCTTTGATAGACGGGCAGGGCGCACAGGATCGCGGCGGCGATCATCACCAGCCCGGCGATTTCCACTGCTGCGCCGGGTGCTGCGGCGAGGATGACGCCGCCAGTGGGATACAGGCCGAGCGCAAGGCCGGTCAGCAGCCGCAGCCGGCCGACCGGCATGGCCGAGCCGCCCTGAGCGGCGGGAGAGCGGTAGAAGATCATGGTTCAGCCTTTCTGTGACCGGCGGATCAGCTCCGCCACCGGCTCGAACGGGTCGAGCGAGAACAGCGCTTCTACCGGCACGTCGAACACCCGCGCGATGCGCAGCGCCAGCTCAAGGCTGGGCTTGTAATCGCCGCGTTCGAGATAGCCGATCGTCTGCGGATTGACGTCGACCCGGGCGGCAAGATCTTTGCGCGACAGGCCGGCTTCGGCGCGGAAAAGGGAGAGTCTGTTGTGCATGTCGTTTCTATGCTGCCGATATAATATGATTCGTTGTGTAAACACAACATATCTTTTTGATGCTTGCGCTTTGCGGGCCGTTGGGGGAACGGAACAGCCATGACAGCGATCGGGATCATCGGGGCCGAAGGGCGCATGGGCCGGGCCATTGCCGCCGAGGCGGCGGAACAGGGCGTGGCGCTGGCAGGCGGCGTGGACCGGGGCGGCGATGTGCTGGGCCTCGCCCGCGCGGCCGATGTCCTCATCGATTTTTCGGTGCCCGCTGCGCTGGGCGAGACGCTGGCCGCCGCGCAGGCCATGGGCACGCCGGTGCTGATCGGCACGACCGGGCTGGGGCCGGACGAACATGCGGCGATCGACGCCGCGGCGCGCACCGCCGCGGTGCTGCAGGCGGCCAACACCTCGCTTGGCGTCAATCTGCTGGCCGCGCTGGTCGAGCAGGCGGCGGCGCGGCTGGGGGCGGACTGGGATATCGAGATCCTCGAGATGCATCACCGCCACAAGGTCGATGCGCCCAGCGGCACGGCGCTGCTGCTCGGCCATGCGGCGGCTGCCGGGCGGGGCCATGCGCTCACCCCGGTCGTCGACCGCACGGGCGCGCGGCGGCCGGGCGATATCGGCTTTGCCGTGCTCCGCGGCGGCTCGGTGGCGGGCGATCATCAGGTCATCCTTGCCGCCGAGGGCGAACGGATCGAGCTTGGCCACCGCGCCGAAAGCCGGGCGATCTTCGCGCGCGGCGCGTTGCGCGCGGCACTGTGGCTCGCCGGGCGCGGGCCGGGCCGTTATGCGATGAAGGATGTGCTCGGCCTGTGAAGGCGGCCGCGATCTTCGAGTTTTTCCGGCGGCTGGCCGAGGCCAATCCCGCGCCCGAGACCGAACTCGCCTATGTCAATGATTACACGCTGCTGGTCGCCGTCGTGCTGTCGGCGCAGGCGACCGATATCGGCGTCAACAAGGCCACGAAGCGGCTGTTCGAAACCGTGACCACGCCCGAGGCGATGGTCGCGCTGGGCGAAGAAGGGCTGCGGGCGCATATCCGCACCATCGGCCTGTTCAACACCAAGGCGAAGAACGTCATCGCCCTGTCCGAAGCGCTGATCCGCGAGCATGGCGGGCAGGTGCCGGCCGACCGTGATGCGCTGGAACGGCTACCGGGCGTCGGGCGCAAGACCGCCAATGTGGTGATGAACACCGCCTTTGGCGCGGAGACCTTTGCCGTCGACACCCATATCTTCCGCGTCTGCAACCGCACCGGGCTGGCGCCGGGCAAGACGGTGCTGGCGGTCGAACGGGGGCTGGAAAAGCGCGTGCCCAAGCCGTTCCGGCTGGGCGCGCATCACTGGCTGATCCTGCATGGCCGCTATGTCTGCAAGGCGCGGCGGCCTGAATGCTGGCGCTGCCCGGTCGCCGATCTGTGCCGGTTCAAGCCCAAGACGCTTGCCTGAACCCGCCCGGCCGGTGCAGCCTTGCGCCCGGCAGGCAGGAGGACAGGCCGATCCGAGTCCCGATCAGCATCATCGCAGCCATGTTGCTCGCCGCCTGTGCGAGCGACGATCAGCGCGCGGCCGCGCGGGCCGCAGCCGAGGCGGCGGCACAGCCAAGCGCCGACGGCCAGGGCTATCGCGACGGCGCGCGCTTTGCCGGGCCGGCGCGCAACTGCGTGCCGATCAGCGATCTGAAGCAGAGCAGGGTGCGGAGCGACCGGGTGATCGACTGGGGCAGCGGCGCGCGCATCTACCGCACCGTCCTGCCCCAATCCTGCCCGACACTCGGCTTTGAACAGCGCTTTGCCTATCAGACATCGCTCACCCAGCTGTGCGCGCAGGACATCATCACCGTGCTGCAAGGGCCAAGCGCGCAGCCCGGCCCGGCCTGCGCACTCGCCCCGTTCCAGCCGATCACCCCGCCGCCGCGCCCCGGCATTCGCTGAGGCTGGTGCGATAAGGGGCTGGCGCCATGCGAAAACCCCTGCTAAGCGGCCCCTCCACGCACCCATAGCTCAGCTGGATAGAGCGCTGCCCTCCGAAGGCAGAGGCCAGAGGTTCGAATCCTCTTGGGTGCGCCATCTCTACCTAAAAACGACCTAATATCAGGCGCTTGACTAAGGTTTGCCATTTTTTGCTTCCTTAGCTTTGCCAACGACGCGGGCGATTGCGGCGTCGGCCATGCGCTCGCCCATCTGGGGCTGAGACTAGAATGTACGGCTGAGGCCGGCCTCGACCGCCAGCCGACGATAATCGAACAGGCCGACCGTCGAGATGTTGCGTTCGGCGACGACGCGGATCACGGGCGCAAAGCCACGCACGCTCAGCTGGCGGAACGTGCCGCCAACCACACCGCGCAGGAACCATTCGCGCCGAGGCCGAGGAAAGATGAACAGGGGGCCGTCGCCTTCCAGCCGGCGGATAGCGGCAGAACCGAACAGGCTCGCGCGGCCGATCTGGTGAAAGTAAAGCGCTGACAGGCCGCCGGACCAGTTGGCGAATCCGGGATCCCGGGCCTCCTGCCGCGCGCCGTTCAGTGTCAGCGCGGCCCCGGCGCGTGCGCTGACCGCGAACTCATAGGTCGCCGACAGCTGATAACCAGCGCCGTCCTGGCCGCCATTGCGCGGAAAACGCGCCCAGTTTGCTCCCGCGCTCGCGGTCAGCTGCCCGCGACGGCCGATGGGGCGCAGCCAGTCGATCGTCACGCTGCGGGTGCGCGAGAAAACCGGGCCGCCGAACCAGCGCCAGTCATGGCCGCCCGACAGGGTGATGCGGCTGCCATCGGCCCCTTGATGCTCAAGCCCGATTTCGGGTTCGACCTGGATGTCGTTGAAGCTGTCCGCCGCATAGAGCCGCGCGCTGCCGCTGAACCGGGGGAGCAGGCTCAGCCGCGACGACAGCGGAAGGCGCAGATACACCTGACCCGAGGGCGCGAAACCGACGCCTGAGCGGGCGCGGGCGTCCGGGCTGAGTTCGATCGGGAACAGCCCGGTGTCGAGCGTCTGACGGCCGGTCGCACGGTTGACATTGCTGTCGGGCGCAATGGCGAGTTCGAAGGTCGCACCGATCGGCGCGCGCGAGCGCAGTGCGGTGCGGAACTGATCGACGATCCGGGCGATGTCAGGCGGCAGACCCGCGGCTTGCGCCTGGCGCAGTTCACGTCCAGCCGCGCCGGTCTCCCCCATTGCCGTCAACAGCCGCGCCAGCTCGACCCGCACTCGTGCTGCGTCCGGCTTTTCATCGAGAATCCGGCGGAGCAGCGTCGCCGCCTCGGCGCGCCGGCCCTCCGCCTCCAGCAGCCCGGCGAGACGAAACCGGGCTTCGGCACGGATCTCGGGGTCGGGATCGCCGGTCAACGCCTCGAGCAGCGCTTGTGCATCGCGCATCCGCCCGGTCGCGCGGGCGCGCTCCGCAAGCGCGAACAGCTGGGCCGGGTTCAGCCCGGTCAGCGCCCCCGCAGGTGCCGCTGGCGACGGCACGCCCTGGGCGGCGGCGAGCGTCGCCGCCACAAGCGAGCACAGCATTACGCTTTACTGCCTCCTGCCGACAAAGGCTGCCTGGCCGACAAGCCCCGGCAATCCACCATTGGGCGTGCTGGTGAACCGCAGGGCCGCCGCTGCCTCGCTGGCGTCCGGCCCGAAGAACCCGCCGCGGAAATCGCCAGCATATGTGCCGCCGAGACTGGCCGACAGGTTGCTGCCTGCGACCAAGCCGCTGTCGATAATCATCGGGGCCATGTCGATACGGGCGCTGGTCCTGTTGTTGGTCGCGCTGAGATTGAGTGTGGCCCCAAAGCCGAACGAAGCCCAGTTAACGTCAATCCGGCCGGTGCCGGCGAGCGTGAACCGGTCCTGGCCCGACGTGCCAATGCCTGCTGCGGTGCCGTGGAGCACCCCTTGATAGGTGGCACTTCCCGTGCGCGGAATGCGGTCGAGCGGCGTGTTGAACCCGAAGATCACCGACCGGTCCGCGCCGCTCCCGTTAGCGCCGGCGAACACCATCTCGGCAAAGCTGGCATAGCTGAGCGCCAGCTGATCATTGCCGGCACCGCTGTTGTAAACGCGCCAGGTGGTGACGCCACTCGCCCCGGTCACGCGATAGGTGGTGAAGCGGGCATCGCTTTCCGCCGCGACCCGGCTTGCCGGGCCGACTTCGGTTGCCGCCTGGGCGGGCAGATCGCGCTGCGAAAACTGGGTCAGGCCGGTTCCGGGGAACAGCCTCACCTGGCCGTTATCGACGATGGTCGATGCTTGGCCGACCGTTTCGGGGCTGCCGGTCGCCCGGACATAGTTGATGCCAGTGCCCTCGCTGTCGAGGGTCGCCGCGTCGCGCAACCGGGCGAGCGTTTCCGGGGGAGGCGGGGTAACGCCGCGAGCGCCGATCATATAGCCGCTGAAATCCGTCGACACAGCCCCGCCCGAGCTGAAGGTGAGCGAGCCGCCCAGTTCGCTGCCGCCCGGGCCGTAGAGATAAGCCTGGCCGAAAGCGGTCGCTTCATTGGCGATGCGGAGCGAGGTCTGGAACAGATTGACCGAGCTTGGAATGCCTTCCACGGTAAAGCTCGCGAGCCTCGTCCTGGGCGCGCCATTGTCCAGCTCTCCCCGCACAACCGATGTTCCGAAGCCGGAGATCTGCCGGGACGCCCAGTCGATGCGAAGCTGGCCCGTCCCGTGCAGCAATTGCAGCCCGCCAAATCCCGGGCGAAGGGCTTCGATCGCAATCGCGAAATCAGCCGTTCCGGTGCGTGGAATATCCGCATTGGGGGTGCGGTAGCCAAAGCTGAAGCCGTGCAGCGTGTTGCGTTCGATGCCCCCTTGGTCATCCACCTGCCGCCAGATGCCGCCGCCGACATGGCGCGTGCCGATCAGGCTTTGCGCGCCGGATGTGCTGAGGCGGAGTTCGTTACGCGCGCTGCCGCTTCCTGAACGGAACACCGTGATTGTGGCATTGCTCGCGGCGATGTCACGATCCGCCGGCATGAAGGTTGCGCTCGCCGCCGGCAGTGCGGCGGAGCCGGGCGACGACACAGTGTAGCTGCCTGTCGCCGCATCATAACTGACCGTGAGCCGCCCTTCTTCGACCGAAAACACGCTTGTACCGGAAAACGGGTAGAACTGGTTCGATCGGCGGGCGTCGGCGAGGAAACTCTCGCTGACGGTCAGATTGTCGAGGCTGGGGTTGAGCGGCGTCGGCCATGGTTCGGCCAGCGGCAGGCCGGGCGGCGGCGATGCGGCGGGCTGACCCGATGTCGGCCCGGTCGAGGTTTGCCGGGTCGCAACCGCGCCTTGCGCGGCCAGCACGGTGCCCGCACCGGGCGTGAACAGCGAAAATACCCCGGTCGCCTCTTCGGCGTTGGGTCCAAAGAAAAAGCCCAGAAGACGTCCGGCAGCACCTGGCTGCCCGCCGATCACGGCTTGGAACCCAGCCGAGAATGAGGACGATGAACTGCGGATCGTAAAGCTGCCAAGCGGGGAGACAGCATTGGTCCGCAGATTGGTGGCGACCGGGGCCAGCCTGCCGCCGATCGTCTGTGCCGGCCAGTCGAACTCCAGCCGGGCATCGCCGCGCAGGCTGAACCGGTCGCCGTCCGCGCCTGCACCTATGGCCGTGCCGTGAAGCACCCCTTCATACACGGCACTGCCGGTACGCGGTGTATTCGCGAACCCGGTCTGGAGCCCGAAGACCGTCGTAGAGTCCGTCAGGCTGGTGGGGCTGGCCATCTCGGTCAGTGCGAACGTGGAATAGGTCAGCTGCAGTTCCGGATTTGGTGTGGCGTAACGGTAAAGCCGCGTTGTTCGCACGAGGGCACCATCGGGATTGGTGTTGCGATAGGCTACGAACAATGTGTCCGACAGCGAGTCGAGCCTCGTGGCCGGCGTCAGCGGGTTGGCAAACATCTCGATCGCCTGGACGTCCGGGGCGATCTGACGGATGCGGATACTGCTTTGCGCGATCGACTGTGTCCCAAGGAGCGCGAACCGTCCCGGAGTCGATGACAGGTTGGCGGCCAGGGTTGTCCTAAATTCCTGGAGGGTCACATTCGAGGTCAGCGTCGCGAGCGTTTCGACGGCCGGTGCGGCGGTGCCCCGCGTGCCGGTCAATGTCCCGGCAGCCATCTGCAGGCCGAACCCGGCGCTGAACGACGCACCCAGTTCACTGGCCGACGGACCGAACAGCCGGCCGTCGATTGAGCCAGGCAGAGGCGATCCCGGGGTCAGTTCAAGCTGAATATCGCCTTGCAGCCGGTTCGATGCGGCCGCGAAGGTGCCATTCGTCGACCAGCGGAAATAGCCGGGGGACAAGAAATCCGGATCGCTGCCGAGCCGGAACGTGCCGGTACCGCTGCCGGTCGTGCGCCCGGTTGTGAAATCCAGGGTGAGCAGGCCACCCCCGGTTATCGGCCGCAAGTCGTTGAAGCTGGTGTAGGAGCCGAGCAGGCCGACGCTGAAGCTCGCACTGCCGGCGCGCGGAATGTCTGCATCCGGCGTTCGAAGCCCGAAAACGAAGCTCGTCACCTGGTTAAGGTTCGATCCGCCAAGCGGCTCGACATTTTCCAGCACGCCGCCAGCGACGAACCTGGTGCCATACCGGCTGGTCTCGCCGGTCCGCGTCAACCGCAATGTGCTGGTGACCAGACCGCCAACGGCCCGGAACACGTCGAACACCGGGTTGCTGGCAAGCACGCCCGCGCCCTGGGTCTGGAGCGTGGCAAGCCTGTCCTGGCCGGACAGGATCGCATAGCTGCGGGCCGCGGCGTCATACTCGATCGACAATGGCACCGAGCCAGCCGGCCTGTTCGCCGCCACGATGCTGCCCGGAGCATAGGTGGCCGTCACCCTGGCCCCGTCTGCCGGGAAGGTGTCGGACAACAGGATCGGGGCAAGAGACGTGTTGTTGAGCGGCGGCGCGGCCGGTGCGGGGCTGGGTGCAGGCGCGGGGCTGGGCGCAGGTGCCGGCGCAGGGCTGGGCGCAGGCGCGGGGCTCGGGCTAGGCGCCGGGGCAGGGCTGGGAGCAGGCGCGGGGGTGGGCGAAGGTGCTGCGACCGGAGGCGCGGGCGTCGGATTGACGCCGGCTCCGCCGCCACCGCCGCAGGCAGACAGGGCAAACAGACTTGCAAGAACCGACGCGACCGAAACGCTGCGCATGAACCACCCCCATGAGTTGGCGGCGGTCATGGCAATGTCGGGCATCGCGATCAACAGCCCAGTTTGCGATCAACTCTCGGAAAAGGGACCATTTTGACACGAACTGCGCAGGCACTTGCCCGCGAGCCCGGTTTCGGCCCCGTCACCGCCGATTTGCTTCGGAGGGCTGCCATCTGTCGCAAGCAAAAAAGCGCGGGCCGCGCCTTGTGGGCGGCCCGCTTATGTCTGTTCCGGCCGGGGCGGGGTGCCCCGGCCGGAACGGCGTTCCTCAGAAGTTGAAGCGGACCGCCGCCGAGACGGTGCGCGGGTTGATCGTTCGCCCGGTCACGACGCCGGTGGCCGGCAGCGCGCCCTGCGAGATTTCGACGATGCCCATGGTGTCGAACACATTGTTGACATTGAGCATCACCGTCACCCGGTCGGCCGGTCGCACCTGCAGGAACGGGCTGACGATGGTGAAGCCCGGCAGACGCAGCTGGTTCTGGTCCTGCGTGTAGCTGTCGGTATGACCCACCACGTTGACGCCGACCGTGAACAGATCGGTGCTGTACTGCGGCGTCGCCTGGAAGATCAGGTGCGGCTGACGGCGCGGGGTGTTGCCGACGAACTGCGGCTGGGTGGCGTCGGCCTTGATCTCCGCCTTGGTATAGGTCGCGCCCGCCGTCAGGCTGAAGTTGCCGAACGTCACCGCGCCTTCAAACTCCAGACCATAGGCCCGGTAATCGCGGGCCAGCAGCACCGCGATGGTGTCGCCGGCTGCGTTCGACGTCACCTGCAGGTTGCTCTCGCTGGTGTCGGCGAGGAAGCCGGTCAGGTTCAGCGTGAGGTTCGACTTGCGGAACTTCAGGCCCAGCTCGGTCTGGGTGACGGCGTCATAACCGTCCTCGCCCGGTGCCAGCCGGCCGGTGACCGGGTTGATCGCCGGGGTGAGCAGGATGCGGTCGGCCGCGGCACGGCCACCCCGGCTGTAGCGGGCAAAGGCTGCCAGCGAGTCCGACGCGCGGTAGTTCACGCTCGCCGAATAGCTGACATAGTTGTAGTTATAATCGACCAGCGACGGCGCGTTGAAGTCAAAGCGCGTGGTGCGGGTCTCGGCAGACGAGATGGTGCCATCGCGGTTGATGTCGACGGGCATGGTCGGCAGGTTGGTGGCACCGATGGTGTAGCCAAAGGCCTGGCCTTCGACATTGCCGCGATCGAAGCGGATGCTGCCGCCGAACGAGAATTTGCCGACCTTGTAGTTGACCGAAGCATAGGGCGCGAGGACCTGATAGTCCGCGTCGAAGCTGGCCGCGACCGTGCCGTTGAAGTTGAAGAAGCCGCCCTGGGTCAGCTGGGTGCCGCCGGCGGTGATCAGATCGAGCAGCGCCGCATTGCCGCCGCCGCGCACATCGTTGATGATGCTCGAACCCAGGAAGTCGTTGAACACCGACTGGCGCGAGGCATAGAGACCGACGGTGGTCGTCAGCTCACCGGCACCCGCCTTCCACACGCGGCTGGCGCGCAGATCGTTGGTGATGTTGTCCATGTTCTTCATCTGGGTGTTGAAGAGCATGTTGTTGACCAGCAGGCCGTTGCCGTTGAGGGCGGCGGGGCTGGCAACAAGCTGGCCCGCGCGGTCGCCATTGGCATAGCGCAGACGGCCGCCCGGCGCGCCGAGCGCCCCCATCAGCAGCGGGGCCGGTGCCGTCGCCAGCGGGAGCGCGATCTGAACGCTGCCGCCGATGTCGGAATAGCGGAAGCGCTCGGTGATGGTCCAGTCGCCGACATCGAACTGCGCCTCAAGCCCGATCGACTTGACGGTCGGGTTGATGCCCTGGCGCGCGTCGAAGCGGGTCAGGTTGTTCTGGCCGTTGGGGATCACATAGTTGCTGATGTTGCGGCCCTGCAGCACGTCGCGCGAGGCGTCGAAGCCCGGCACGTTCGAATAATTCGGGTTCTCGTTGGTGCCGGTCACCGCGATCGGCACGCCCTGATAGAGCGGGGTGCGGTCGCTCAGATACTTGCCGTAGAGCCGGATATAGCCGGTCGGCAGATCCTTGGTGATGTTGAACTTGATCTGGCCGCCGCGATAGGCGGTGAAGCCATTGTCACGCGGGCCTTCGCCCTCGCGGTAATAGCCGCCGACATGGAAGCGCACGGTTTCGCTGAGGCGCGCGCCATAGGAGAAGTCGACGCGGTAATCCTGATAGTCGATGCCGGTCGAGGCCTGAAGCGCGCCGCCTTCGACATCGCCGGTCTTGGAGATGAGGTTGATCACCCCGCCCGGCGAGTTGGACGCGAAGGTCGAGGCCGAGCCGCCACGGATGGTTTCGATCTGGCCGACATTGAGGTCGAAGCGCAGCAGCGAATCCGGCGTCAGCAGGTTGATGTCGCCAAACTCGACGACGGGCAGGCCGTCTTCCTGGAAGTTCAGCCATTTCGATCCGCTCGAGGCGAGCGGCAGACCGCGGATGGTGTAGTTGCCAAGGCCTTCGCCGATCGCTTCGGCGCGGATGCCGGGGATGTTGCGGAACACTTCGGCGAGCGAGCGGGCGCCGAATTTCTCGATCTCGGTCGCGCGCAGCGAGCTGGTCGAGGTGGCGCTGTCCAGACGGTCGCGGCCCTTGGCCACGCCGGTCGAAAACACTTCGGCCGGCGGCGCGGCCTTGCCCGCCTGCGGCTCCGCAGCTTCGGAGGCTTCAACGGCGGCCGTCACAGCCTCGACCGCCGCCATGGCACCCGTGACCGGCACTGCAAGCGAGCCGACTGCCACCGATGCCAACAAAACCGTCATCTTCATTCCAAAATCCTGCCTGACGCTGTCAAAACTACCGACATCATAGAGGGATGGCGGCCGGGGCCGGGCGCATGGCTGCGATTCAGGCGGATGAAATGGCGGGATTAACCACCATTGTGACATCGCAGTCACACTGGACGGACCCGGCAGAAACATCGGATCCAGCGTCAACCGGCGGAGCGAGAGCGTGAATGGCTCGACTCTGGACAGGATGGGCGGACAGGGGAGGGGGTAATGTCTATCCTCGGCACGATTCCCCGGCATGGCGCGCCATCCCGCGACTGGGGCATGGATCGTCAAAACCCTGTTGGTATAGGCTAATGCCTATGATAGATGAGGATATGACCAGCATTGATCCGCGTGCCGAGCTGGACCGCCTGATCCGCTCCCGTGGCGAAGACTATGCCGGCATTTCACGCCTGATCGGCCGCAACGCCGCCTATATCCAGCAATTCATCAAACGCGGCGTGCCGCGCAAGCTCGACGGCGACGATCGCCGCACGCTCGCCCGCTATTTCGGCGTCAGCGAGACGGTGCTTGGCGCGGCCGATCCGGGCGGTGTGATCGCGACGGTCGCCGAGCGGCTGCTGCCGATCGCCCGGCTGGATATCGGGGCATCGGCCGGGGGCGGTGCCGTGGTCGACCGCGAACAGCCGCTCTATCCGATGAGCTTCGACCGCACCTGGCTGCGCCGGCTGACGCGCGCGCCCGCCGACCGGCTGTCGATCATCCGCGTGCAGGGGGATTCGATGCAGCCGACGCTGGCCGATGGCGACGACATCATGATCGACCGCAGCGACGGGGCGGAACACCTGCGCGACGGCGTCTATGTGCTCAGGCTGGACGATGCGCTGATGGTCAAGCGGCTGGCGCTCAACCCGGTGGGAGGGCGCGTAGCGGTGCGCAGCGACAATCCGGCCTATCCGTCATGGCCGGACTGCCCGGCCGAAGACATCAATATCATCGGCCGCGTGGTCTGGGTGGGGCGCAAGCTCGGCTGAGCGCCCCGGCGGCTCTGGCTCAGAGCGGTTTCCGATCCGATTGCATCGGATCGGCCGCTCTAGGCCTTTGATTTACCGAATTTTCCGAGTCACCCGGTGATTTAACCCGGCTTGAAAATGCTCTCAGTCGCGCCAGCGCGGCCCTTCGATCCGGAAGCCATTCGCGGCCAGCCGGTCGAGCAGGCCGCCCGGTTCGGCCGCAAGCCGGGCTGGGGCGACCGCCAGCGTCGTGCCAGGTGCCGCCAGCGCGGTGTCGAGCGCGTCCGTCCAGTTGCGCTTTAGCCGCGGGCCGATGGCCGGATCGGCCCAGGGCCAGCAGCGGCTGAGCGCGGTGTCGAGCGGGTCGGCGAGCAGGGCAGGGATGTCGCGCGTGCGCCACGCCTCGGCCCGGTGCGCGGCGGCGTCGCGCCCCGCTTCGGCGGCGGCGATGCTTGCGGCCATGCAGTCGCGATAGGCGGCCGGATCCTGTGCCATCAGATTGTCGATCACGTCCTTGCCGCGCACCGTGCCGATGCTGCGCCCCGGCACATCGGCGCGGCGGGCGGCATCGGCCACCACGTCGCGGATCGAGCGCCCGCCGCGCGCCAGCCCGGCATGGCGGCCGAGCAGGCGGAAGGCGAGCACGACCGGGCTCTTGCGCCGCCAATCGTCCGACTTCTCCGCCGCCATCACTCGTTCGAGTCGCGCCATCAGCGGCGCAGGCAGATAATCGGCAATCGTCCGGCCCTTGGGCAGATCGGTGATCTTGCCGCCGCGAAACAGCAGGCGGAACACATCGCCCACCGAAAATGACGCGCTGACCGGATAGAGCACCCGGTCTGCCCGCGCCGCCGCCTGTTCGAGCGGCACGACATTCCAGTCCAGCCCCTTGGGCACCGGTTCGAGCGCGCCGACCAGCACCAGAGTCCGCCCGTCGCGCACCGCCGTCCAGATCGGCGCGCCCGACAATCGCGCCGAAACGACGATCTCGTCAGCGGTTGCGGGCGCCGCTTCGGTCTGGCTTTGCGAGGACGCATGCAGTGGCGCGGCCGTAAGCAGCAGCCCGGCGATTACCGGCAACAGGGCAGCGCGCAGCGCCGGCATCCCCGGGCCGATCCGGCCCGGCAACACGGCGCTGCTCACGCCGTTCACGCCGCGCTGCCTGCCCCGTCCAGCGCCCCGTCCGATCCGGCGGGCAGCGCATCGGTGTCGGCCTCGTCCTCCGGCCCGTCGCTTTCCTCGATCCGGGCGGCGGCCACCACATGTTCGTCGGCGGCGACGTCGAACAGCCGCACGCCGGCGCTGCCGCGCCCGATCACCCTCAGGCTGTCGAGCGGGATGCGGATCATCTTCGCCTGATCGGTCACCAGAATGATCTGGTGCGCGGTCGTCGCCGGGAAGCTGGCGACCACCGGGCCGTTGCGCTCGATATTGTCGATGTTGACGATGCCCTGACCGCCGCGCCCGGTGCGCCGATATTCATAGGCGCTGGACAGCTTGCCATAGCCATTAGCGCAGACGGTGAGGACGAACTGTTCGCGCGCGACCAGCTCGGCATAGCGCTCATCGTCCATCCGGCGCGGCGCGCGGTCGGGGTCTTCGCCCTTCCACGGCGCGTGGCGCAGATAATCCTCGCGCTCGTCCTGATCGGCCACCCCCACGCGGTGCAGCGTCGACAGCGACATCACCTCGTCGCCGGACTTGAGCGTGATGCCGCGCACCCCGGTCGACGAGCGGCTCTGGAACTCGCGCACCTCGTCGGCGGCAAAGCGGATCGCCTTGCCGGTCTGCGTCGCCAGCAGCACGTCATCGCCTTCTTCGAGCAGGGCGACCCCGATCAGCCGGTCCTCGGCATCCTCGCCCTCGAACTTCATCGCGATCTTGCCGTTGGACGGGATGTTGGCGAACGCATCCATGCTGTTGCGGCGCACGCTGCCGCGCGCGGTGGCGAACATCACGTGCAGCCGGCCCCATTCGGCCTCGTCCTCGGGCAGCGGCAGCACGGTGGCGATGGTCTCGCCCTCGGCCAGCGGCAGCAGGTTGATCATCGGCCGCCCGCGCGTGCTCGGCCCGCCTTCGGGCAGGCGCCACACCTTCATCCGGTACACCCGGCCGAGATTGGAGAAGAACAGCACCGGCGTGTGCGTCGAGGTGACGAACAGGTTGGTGATCGCGTCCTCGTCCTTGGTGGCCATGCCGGCCCGGCCCTTGCCGCCGCGCTTCTGGGCGCGGAACGCATCGAGCGGCGTGCGCTTGATATAGCCGCCAAGCGTGACGGTGACGACCATGTCCTCGCGCTCGATCAGATCCTCGTCCTCGATGCCGTCGGCAGCGGGGGCGATCTGGGTGCGCCGGGGCGTGGCGAACTCGGCGGCGACGGCCTCCAGCTCGGTGCGCATCACCGCATAGAGGCGCACCCGGTCGGCCAGGATCGCCAGCAGCTCGCCGATATTGGCGGCCAGCTGCTTCAGCTCGTCGCCAATCTCGTCGCGGCCGAGCGCGGTCAGCCGGTGCAGTCGGAGATCGAGGATCGCGCGCACCTGCGCCTCGGACATGCGATAGGTGTCGCCCTCGACCTCATGGTCGATCGCTTCGACCAGCCGGATATAGGGCGCGATTTCAGCGACCGGCCAGTCGCGCGCCAGCAGCGCCGCCCGCGCCTCGGCCGGGCTGGCCGAACCGCGGATGATCCGCACCACTTCGTCGAGATTGGTGACGGCGATGACGAGGCCGAGCAACAGATGCGCCCGCTCGCGCGCCTTGGCCAGTTCGAACTTCGAGCGGCGGGTGATCACCTCCTCGCGGAACTGGATGAAGCTCTGGATGATCTCGCGCAGCGTCAGCAGCTCGGGCCGGCCGCCGCGAATGGCGAGCATGTTGGCCGCAAAGCTCTGCTGCGCGGGGGTGTGCCGCCACAGCTGGTTGAGCACCACTTCGGGCGTCGCATCGCGCTTCAGGTCGATGACGATGCGCACGCCCATGCGGTTGGATTCGTCGCGGATGTCGGCAATGCCTTCGATCCGCTTGTCCTTGGCGGCCTCGGCGATCCGCTCGACCAGCGCATTCTTGCCCTGCTGATAGGGGATTTCGGTGAGCACGATCGAGCGCCGGTCGCCCCGGCCTTCCTCGATCTCGTGGCGCGAGCGGACGATCACCGATCCGCGCCCCTGCTGATAGGCGGCGCGCGCCCCCGATTGGCCCAGGATGATCGCCCCGGTCGGGAAATCCGGCCCCGGCACGATCGCCATCAGCTCTTCCAGGCTGATCGCCGGATTGTCGATATAGGCAAGGCAGGCGCGGATGACCTCGCCCAGATTGTGCGGCGGAATGTTGGTCGCCATGCCGACCGCGATGCCGCCCGCGCCGTTGACAAGCAGGTTGGGGAAGCGCGCCGGCAGCACCTGCGGCTCGCGTTCCGAGGCATCGTAGTTAGGCTGGAAGTCGACCGTGTCCTTGTCGAGATCCTCGAGCAGGCTGCCCGCGACCTTGGCCAGCCGTGCTTCGGTGTAACGCATCGCCGCCGGCTCGTCCGGGTCCATCGACCCGAAATTGCCCTGACCGTCGATCAGCGTCACCCGCATCGACCAGTCCTGCGCCATGCGCGCGAGGGTCAGATAGATCGCGGCATCGCCATGCGGGTGATATTTACCCATGACGTCGCCGACGATGCGGCTGCACTTGCGATACGGCTTGCCCGCGACATAGCCCGCTTCCTGGCAGGCATAGAGGATGCGGCGGTGCACGGGCTTCAGCCCGTCGCGCACATCGGGCAGCGCGCGGGCGACGATCACCGACATCGCATAGTCGAGATAGCTCGACTTCATTTCGTCGACGATGCTGATCGGTCGAATATCGGACGGTTCGGCGATGACGGTGTCGTCGCTGCTCAAGGCGTTGCGCTTTCAAAAATGGTGAAACCTGTCGCCCGGCTTAGCGGCTGCGGCGGGCGAACGCCACCCCCGCACGGTCCCCGAGGCGGCAGGCAGCGCCCGGCCCACAGGCTTATCCACAGGCTTGTCCCGGTTTGGCGGCGCGGTGCCCGCCGGCCCGGTCAGGGGGTGATCGTCGCCCCGTCCCACGCGATCAGATTGCCGCTGTCCTTGACGCCCAGCCCCTCGATCACGTCGAGCAGCTGCACGGCCGCACGTCCGGCGTCGAACAGCTGGCCGGGGGCGACATTCTTCTGAAATGGCTGCGACAGGCGGGTGTCGACGGTGCCCGGATGCAGGCCGACAACGATGGCGCGGTCATTCAGCCGCTTCATCTCGACCGACAGCGTGCGGATCAGCTGGTTGAGCGCCGCCTTGCCGGCGCGATAGCCATACCAGCCGCCCAGCCGGTTGTCCGAAATGCTGCCGACCCGCGCCGACAACGCGGCGAACACCGTGCGCTCGCCCCGGGGCAGCAGTGGCAGGAAATGCTTGGCGACCAGCGCCGGGCCGACGGCATTGACGCCGATCACCTCGGTCAGCCAGGCGGCGTCCAGCTCTTTCAGGCTCTTCTCCGGCCCGCGCGCAGCCGAATGGAGCAGGCCGGTCGCCACGATCACCAGCGCGGGCGGCGGGCCGGCGGCGACGCGCGCGGCGGCCGCGGCGATGCTTGTTTCGTCCAATATGTCGATGTCGGGCCGCGCCAGCGCATGGACGGTTGCAAACTGGCCTTCCTCGACCAGCGCCGCCGCCAGCGCGCCGCCAATGCCGCCGCGCGCACCGATGACGACCGCGCTGCGGCTCATGTCCGCACGAACCGCCACAGCGTGTCGGTCGATCCGTCGCCGTCGAACCGGTAGCCGTCGGTGTCGAAGCCCTTGAGCGCCTCGGCCTCGGTCAGCCGGTGTTCGCACATGAACCGCGCCATCATGCCGCGCGCGCGCTTGGTCGCGAAACTGTTGAACCGGAGGCCCGCCGGACCCTGCTCGCGGAAATCCACGGTGATGATCCGCGCGCCCGCCGGCGGCGCGGCCTCGACCGCGTGCCAATATTCGCGGCTGGCGAGGTTGATCACCACCCGGTCGTCCTGCGCATCGAGGTCGGCGGCCAGCAGATTGCCCACCCGGTCGCCCCAATAGCCATAGAGATCGCCGCGCTCGGGCGCCCATTTGGTGCCCATTTCCAGCCGGTAGGGCCGGATCGCGTCGAGCGGGCGCAACAGCCCGTAAAGCCCCGACAAGATGCGCAGATGATCCTGCGCGAACAGCACCGCTTCCTCGGCCAGGCTGTGCGCCTCGAACCCCGCATAGACGTCGCCGGCAAAGGCATAGATGGCCGGCCGCTCGGGCAACGTGTCGAAGTTGCGGAACCGCTCGGCGTTGAGCGTCGCCAGATTGTCCGAAATGCCCATCAGCGCCGACAGCCGCTCGGGCGACAGCCGTGCCGCCGCCTCCGCCAGCTGCACCGCATCGGCGGCATAGCGCGGGGCCGTCACCGGCAGGCCGGGGATCGGCTTTTTATAGTCGAGCGTTTTCGCCGGGGAAATGATCGCGATCATCGTGGGCGTGCGGTTAGCCAAGCTTGGCCCCGGGTTCAAGCAAGGTTCACGGTGCCGGCGGCACGGCAGGCCCGGAAGTGGCTGCTTGTTCGCTGCGCGGCTGGGCGGTATCGAACCGCAGCAGACGGGAAAAGCCCGGCGAACAGGGTCTGGAGGAGCATATGATGAAGTTGGTATCGAAACTGGCGCTGGGCGCAGCGATCGCGATCGGCATGGGGGCAATGGCCGGCCAGCCGGCGTTCGCCCAGAAAAAGGGCAAGGCCGAAGCCGCCGGCGAGGCGAAGTTCACGCCGAAGCTGAGCAAGGAATTCCGCGCCGCCGCCGGCCCGCTGCAAAAGGCGATCGAGGCCAAGGATTTCGCCACGGCCAAGGCGGCGCTGCCCGCCGCGCAGACCGGTGCCACCGAGGCCGACGACAAATTCTTCCTCGGCCAGTTCAAGCTGCAGATCGGCCTCGGCACCAACGACCGGCCGCTGCAGAAGGAAGCGCTCAACGACATTCTCGGCTCCGGTTCTGCGGGGGCCGCGCCGGACATTGGCCGCTTTGCCTTTTTCGCCGGCCAGTTCGCCTATCAGGACAAGGATTTCGCCGCCGCGATCCAGCGGCTGACCCAGGCCCGTCAGGCCGGCTATGCCCCGGTCAACGCGCAGGGGCTGCCGAGCCACGACATCGAACTGCTGCTGGCTGAAAGCCATTTCCGCAGCAACCAGACCGTCGAAGGCCTGACCGTGCTCGACGAAGCCGTGAAGTCTGAAAAGGCGGCCGGGCGCAAGGCCCCGGCCGACTGGTACAGCCGCGCCGCGTCCGTCGCTTATGGTGCCAAGATGATGGACCAGGTCGCGCGCTGGACCCGGATGCAGATCGTCGATTACCCGACGGCTGAAAACTGGCGTTCGGCGCTGGTCATTTATGGCGACAGCCAGAAGATGGACGACCAGACCAATCTTGATCTGATGCGGCTGATGCGTGCTGTCGGCGCGCTGGCCGGCGAGCGCGACTATTTCGAATATGCGCTGCTGGCCGACAAGGTCGGTCTGCCGGGCGAAGCCGATGGCGTCGTCAAGGAAGGGCTGGCCAAGGGCAGCTTCGACAAGTCCAGCAAGGCGATCAACGAGATCGGGACCCTCGCGGCCGGCCGCGTGCCCGAAGACAAGAAGTCGCTGCCTGCCGCCGAGCGCAGCGCGGCCACTGCCGCCAACGGCAAGATCGCGCTCAGCACTGCCGACGCGTTCTTCGGCTATGGCGATTTTGCCAAGGCGGCGGAGCTGTATCGTCTGGCCATTCAGAAGGGCGGCGTTGATGCCAATGTCGCCAATCTGCGCCTCGGCATGGCGCTTGCCCGCGCCGGGCAGAAGGATGCGGCCCGCCAGGCCCTGACCCAGGTGACCGCCGGCCAGCGCGCCGAAATCGCCAAATTCTGGGCGATCTGGCTCGATCAGCAGGCCTGATCATCATCAGCCCCGGCCGGGCCTGTGCCCGGCCGGGGCTGATGTCTGCGATGATTGTTACCCGGTGATTGTCATCCGGTGATGCGCCCGCCGCCGGGAACCGGGACGCCGGGGCTGTCCTTCGACGTGCGGATGGTGAGCGATGTCTTGACGCTCGCGACATTGGGCGCGGTCGTGAGCTTCGTCGTCAGGAAATGCTGGAATTCCTGCAGGTCGGGCGAGACGATTTTCAGGATGAAGTCGATTTCGCCGTTCAGCATGTGGCATTCCCGCACTTCGGGCAGGGTGGTCACATGTTCCTCGAACGCCTGCAGGTCCGATTCGGCCTGGCTGCGCAGGCTGACCATCGCGAACACGCTGATCCCATAGCCGAGCGCGGTCGGATCGAGCCGGGCATGATAGCCCTTGATCACGCCGCGCTGCTCGAGGCTGCGGACGCGGCGCAGGCATGGCGGGGCCGTCAGGCCGACCCGCGCGGCGAGATCGACATTCGTAATCCTGCCATCCTCTTGAAGAGCGGCAAGAATTTCATAATCCACTTCGTCGAGCACCGGGCCGGCCATGTAAGCTTGTTCTCCAAAATGATGCGCTACCTATAAGAATATTACGAGCAAGCGCAATTGTGCCACAATGTGACGGCGCACTTTCTCCCCTGTTGCGCCCGGTTTCCGTGGCTTATCCTGTGCCGCGCGGTCCATTGTGGCCGCCAAGGGGTGCAAGGGTGCGATTCGACGACCGTCTGGCGACAGTCCTGGGCCTTCCGGCTCCGGGCAGAACGGAACGGCTGGCGCTGTGGCGTCAGCTGGTCGATCTGCTTGCGCAGACGGATCGCGGCGAATCGCCCCGCCGGGGCGAGGCTCTGGCGCGGCTGCGCGACTGGCGACGCGATGTGCCGGACGCGACGCGCCGCGGCGCGGCACTCGCGCTGGCCGGGGAGACAGTGCCGGCGGATCTGGTGCATTTTTTTGCCGAAGACGACGCCTCGGTCGCCGCGCCGGTTCTGGCGCGGGCGGCGATGGGCGACGATGCCTGGGCGGTGATGATCCCGCGCCTGTCGCCGGTGGCACGCGCGCTGCTGCGCCACCGGCGTGATCTGGGGCCGCAGGCGCGCCACGCGCTCGATGCGTTCGGCCCGAGCGATCTGATGCTCGGCCCCGGTCCGGTGGCTGCCAACGATGCCTCGATCGCGGGTCCGGCTATGGCCGGCCCCGAAGCGAGCAGCACCGAAGCGGGCAGTAGCGACGCCGGCGGCGATCTGGCCGCAGACATCCCCGATCCTGCCGTGGGTGGCCATGTCGCACATTCAGGCGAAGGACCGCTGCCTGAGGACGCCGGTCCGGCCATTGAGGCGACGTTGGCGACCTCGGCCGGAACCGCGTCGTCCCCGCCGATTGCCGAGCTGGTGGCGCGGATCGCCGCGTTCCGCGACGGGCGCGGCGCGGCTGCCCCCGCCATGTCCGTCCCTGCGCCGCCGCGCGAGTTTCTGTTCGAAACCGGGGCGGACGGGGCGATCAACTGGTGCGACCTCGATGCGCGCGGGGCGGTGATCGGCCTGTCGATCGCCTCCGCCGATGAAACCAGCGCGCACGGCGTCGACGGCCATGCCGCGGGCGCGTTCCGCCGCCGCGCGTCATTCCGCGATGCGCGCCTGACTCTGGCGGGCGAGGGGGCGATTGGCGGCGAATGGCGGATTTCCGCCGTGCCGGTGTTCGATCCGGCGATCGGCCGCTTTTCCGGCTATCGCGGCAGCGCGCGGCGGCCCCGGCTCGACGAACGGGCCGAGCTTCCCGGCCTGTTCGGCACCAGCCTGCCGGGCGAAGCGCTGCGCCAGCTGGCGCATGAGATCCGCACCCCGCTCAACGCGATCATCGGCTTTGCCGAGCTGATCGAGCAGCAGATCATGGGCCCGGTCAATGCGCGCTACCGCCAGCTCGCGGCCGAGATCCTGGGCGAGGGGCGCAGCCTGCTGGCGACCATCGACGATCTGGAAACCGCCGCGCGGATCGAGGCGCGGGCGCTGCGCCTTGCCCCGCGACCGCTCGATCTGGGCGCGCTGCTGGCCAGCCTTGGCCCGGTGCTCAGCGATCTTGCCGATCTGCGCGGGGTCGGTTTCGCCGTCCGCCTCGCGCCCGATCTGCCGACGATCACCGCCGATCCCGTGTCGGCCGAACGGATGCTGGTGCGGCTGACCGGCGCGATGATCGGGCTTGCCGCGGCCGGTGAGACGGTCGAGGCGCGGCTCGATCCCGGCATTATCGGCCAGATCCGGCTGAGCGTGTCGCGCCCCGCCGTGCTGGCCGGCCGCGACGAACGCTCGCTGCTCGATCCCGCACACGGCCCTGATGGCGACTGGCCGGATGCGCCGGTGCTCGGCCTCGGCTTCACGCTCAGGCTTGTGCGCGGGCTGGCCGAGGCGGCGGGCGGCCGGCTGGTGATCGAGGCGGACCGCATCGTGCTGATCCTGCCGGCGGTTGCAGGCGCGGCCGTTGCGTCCGAGCTGGAACAGCGCTGATCCTGCCTGATCGTGACTTGCCAGTCACGCTGCGGCTCCGCTATCGGCAAAGTTCCGGGCCGGGCCTGTAGCTCAATGGTTAGAGCTGGCCGCTCATAACGGCTAGGTTGGGGGTTCGAGTCCCTCCGGGCCTACCACCGGACGCTTGCGACAGGCGGGCGAAACGCGCATGAGGCGTGCGACCCTGTCTGATCGGTCCCGTGTCGGGGAGTAGCGCAGCCTGGTAGCGCATCTGCTTTGGGAGCAGAGGGTCGCAGGTTCGAATCCTGTCTCCCCGACCATTTTCGATGACGTGTTCGTCTGGCCTTTGCCTTTCCGTGCAGTCTTCGGCGTAACTCAGGCGTCGAAAAAGCCTGTGTCCAATTGTGGGATATCGATCGAGGCCACCACGCGCGTGCCGACCTTGTGCCGGATCATCAGCGAGGCCAGCTCGTCTCCGTCGATCAGCACGATCCGGCGGGTAGCGCTCTCTGCCTGAACACGCGCATCCCTGGTAAAGCTCGACGCGGTCACGAACAGACCCTTGGGTGCCCGCTTCAGATCGAGTGCCCCGTTAAAGTCGCGGATGGCGGCGGAGCCGACTGCATTGCCCTGATTATACCGTTTGGCCTGAATATACACGCTGTCGAGCCCCAAAGCGTCTTGGTGGATGACGCCGTCGATCCCCTGATCGCCTGAACCACCAAGCGCCTGTGCCATTTCCTCGGCCCCGGACCCATAGCCCATCTTCAACAGCAGCTGCACAATCAGCTCTTCAAAGTCGGCAGCGGCCATCGTCCGGACCCGCTCGAGCAGTTCGGCCCGCAAGGCCTTTTCCAGATCCTGGCGGGCGGCCTCGATGCGTTCCTCCGGGGTCAGCCGGGTGTCGTCCGCGGTCGCCTTGGGCGCCGCGGTCGATCTGTTGGGGCCGGGAGTTGTGCTGGTGCCGCTCGCGTCCAGCCAATCGGAAAATTCATCAAACTGGGCCAATGTGCCCCGGTCGATCCGTGCGGGGTGCTGTTGCAGCATGGATCGGCCGCGATCCGTGATCTCCGCCAGTCCCCGGGGCGGGCTGCTCAACAGACCCGCCTTTCCCAAATAGGTTTTGGCCCAGTGGAGGCGATTATAGAACAGTGCTTGCCTGCCGCTGGGAATTCTTTCTGCCAGTTCCGCCTCGGACAGCCCGAGCTTTGCCGCCATCACGGAAACAAGCTCTTTGAGCAGCAAAGGGCGGTTTGCGATGCCATATTCCCGGAGGAGGGGCAGCATCAACTCTTCATAAGTCGGGATCGCCATCGGCGCGGCTGTCTCAGTCTCGTGTTCAGATCAGGCTGGCATATGGACATAAAACCCCGCCGTCCAGAAAGTCCCTGCGCACGCCGCGGCGTGCGCGCCCGCCGGGTGCGTCAGTTCCGGATCAGCGGGGTGAGCCGTCCGGCCAGATCATCCGCGCCCGTCCCGACGATCAGGTGCAGGCTGCCGCCCGTTGCCGCCGCGCCGCGAATACCGAGATCGCCCAGCTCCGCCATCGCTCCGGGGCGGGCGAGCAGCTGGTCCGCCGGACCGGTGCTGTCCAGCACCAGCCGGGTGTCGCGGGCAGCAACAGCGGCAATGCCCAGCGGACGCAGCCATGCCGCCAGCGCATGGGCATCGATGGCCGAGCGGACGGGTGGATCGGCGGCCGGCGGGATGGCGGCCAAAGGCTGGGCATCCTGCGTCGCCGGGCGCGCGGCGGAGGCGGCGAGCCGGCGGATCTCGCCTGCCAGCCGGTCGGCGGTCGGCCCGATCACGACCTGCACCGCATCGCCGCCGGGGCGGAACACGCCGCGCGCGCCGAGACGCTTGAGCGCTGCCTCATCGACCAGGGCCGGATCGACGACGCGCACCCGCAGCCGCGTCGTGCAGGCGTCGATGATGCTGAGATTGGCCCGCCCGCCAAGCGCGGCGGCAAAGCGCGCGGCGACCGGCAGCGCGTCGTCCGCGCCGGATGCGTCCGCTGTCACCGCATCATCGGCAGCGTCGCGGCCGGGCGTCTTCAGGTCGAACCGGCGGATGCACCAGCTGAACGCGGCGTAATAGACGAACGCATATGCCGCCCCGACCGGCAGCAGCAGCAGCGGCCGGGTCGCAAGGCCAAAGCCCAGCACATAATCGAACAGCCCGGCGGAAAAGCCGAAGCCCAGCCGCACGCCCAGCGCATCCATCAGCGCCATTGCCAGCCCGGTCAGCACCGCGTGCAGCGCATAAAGCGCGGGGGCGAGGAACATGAAGCTGAACTCGATCGGCTCGGTCACCCCGGTCAGGAAGCTGGTCGCGCCGAGGCTGAACAGCATCCCGCCGACCGTGCGGCGCTTGTCCGGGTGGGCGGCACGATACATTGCGAAACACGCGGCTGGCAGGCCGAACATCATCACCGGGAAAAAGCCGCTCATGAACGCGCCGGCGGCAGGATCGCCGGCGAAGAAGCGTTTGAGGTCGCCGGTTGCACCGCCGAAATCGCCGAGGATGAACCAGGCGATGTTGTTGAGGATGTGGTGCAGCCCGGTGACGATCAGCAGCCGGTTGAGCGCGCCATAGACGAACAGCCCTGCCGGCCCGGCCTCGACTGCCCGGCGGCTGAGCGTATCGACCCCGGCCGACAGCAGCGGAAAGCCCAGCCCGAACACCAGCGCGATCCCCAGTCCGGCCAGCCCGGCGGCAATCGGCACGAACCGTCGCCCGCCGAAAAACGCCAGATAATCGGGCATGCGGATGTCGGCATAAAGATTGTAGAGCTGGCCGGCGATCAGCCCCGAGACGATACCCGCCGGTACGCTGAGCCGTGCGATCTGGCCGTCGCGCCAGGCGGCGGTCAGCGCGGCGCGGACATCGTCGCCAGCGCCCGCCCCGATCCCCGGCGGGACGGCGAGCAGCACCTTGGCCCCTTCGGTTGCAACCAGATAGGCGACCGCGCCGGCCAGCCCGGCCGCGCCATGGTTTTCGCGCGCCAGCCCGACCGCGACGCCGATGCCGAACAACAGCCCGAGATGCCCAAAAATCGCATTTCCCGCCGCCGCGATGAACGGCAGGTCGAACAGATCGGGCTGGCCGAGGCGCAGCAGCAGCCCGGCGACGGGCAGCACGGCGATCGGCAGCATCAGTGCGCGACCCAGCGGTTGCAGGCGGGCGAGCAAGGCGCTCATCGGGCGAACTCCTGAGCAAGGGCGCGGACGGCGCGGGCATCGGGCAGGGCGATGGCCGCCTGCGCCAGCGCGCGGCAGCCTGGCAGGTCCAGCATCCGCACCCGCGCCTTGATTGAGGCGATCTGATCGATGGCGACCGACAGCTCGGTCACGCCCAGCCCGACAAGCAAGGGTGTTGCCAGCGGATCGGAGGCCATGCCGCCGCACACGCCGAGCCAGCGGCCATGCCGGGCCGCGCCCTTAGCGGCCAGACCGACCAGACGCAGCACGGCGGGGTGCAGGGCATCGACGCGCGCGGCGGTCGCCGGATTGCCCCGGTCGCAGGCCAGCGCATATTGGGTCAGGTCGTTGCTGCCGATCGACAGGAAATCGGCCTCGCGCGCAATCGCATCGGCCCCAAGCGCGGCGGCCGGGGTTTCGACCATGACGCCCAAAGGGGTCGGGCGGTCGATGCCCAGCAACGCCTCGGCATGGCGCAGCCGCGCCCGCACCGCTGCCAGTTCGGCGGGTTCGATCACCATCGGCACCATGATCCGCCGCTGTGCCGCGGGCACGCCGGTCAGGATCGCGCGCAGCTGGGTGTCGAGCAGATCCTGCCGCTCAAGGTTGAGCCGCACGCCGCGCAGGCCAAGGGCGGGGTTTTCCTCCGCCGCCATCGGCAGATAGGGGGCGGGCTTGTCGCCGCCGATATCGAAGGTGCGCACGATCAGCGGCCGGTCGGCCAGCGCGGCGGCGATCTCGCCATAGATGCGCGCCTGTTCGGCCTCGCCGGGCGCATCGGCGCGGTCGAGGAACAGGAATTCGGTGCGCAGCAGCCCGCAGCCTTCCGCGCCGCTTGCCACCGCGCGCCCGGCCTCGGCCACCGATCCCAGATTGGCGAACAGCTCGATATGGGTGCCGTCGCGCGTCACCGCCGGGCGATGGGCCTCGGCCCGCGCCTCGGCCCGGGCGGCACGCGCGGCGGCCAGCCGCTGGGCGGCCTGATCCAGCCGCAGCTGATCGGGCGCGCTGTCCAGCCCGGTTTCGGCATCGAGGATCAGCGGCTGCCCCTCGGCGATGTCGAGCACATCGGGGCCGAGTGCGACCAGCATCGGCACCCCGGCGGCGGCGGCCAGGATCGCGACATGCGCGGTCGGCCCGCCCCGGGCAAGCGCGACGCCCGCCAGCCGGTCAAGGTCGAGCGCCTGAAACTCGCTGGGCAGCAGGTCGTCGGCGATCAGGATCGCGGCGCGGGGCAGGGGGGCAGCCGGTGCTTCCGCGCACACCAGTTCGGCGATCACCTGCCGTTCGATATCGGCAAGATCGTCGATCCGCTCGATCAGCAGCGCGTCGCCGGTGGCAGCGAGCGCGGCCTGACAGTCGCGCACCGCGCGCCGCCAGGCAAAGGCGGCGCTTGCCCCCGCATCGATGGACTCGGCCGCGGCAGCGGCCAGTTCGGGGTCGTCGACCAGCGCGCGATGGGCGCGCGCGATCTCCGCCATCGGCCCGCGTCCGGGCGCGTCCAGCCGGGTGGCGACGGCGGCGCGCGCGCGGGTGAGCGCTGCATGTTCCGCAGGTGCCGGGCCGCCGGTCTCGGGAACTGCCAGTTCCGCGCGCCGGAACCGGGCGGCGACGCCGATGGCAAGCCCCGGCGCCGCGGTGACGCCGAGGATCAGGTCCCCCGCGCGCCGCGATGCGGCGCTGCCGGGGATCGGGGTCGGCCCACGCGGCGGCGGGGGCGCATGGTCGGCGGCTTCGCCCATGCCGCTGGCGATCAGCGCACACAGCGCGTCGGCCGCCGCTTCGGCATCGGGGCCACGCGCCTCGATGGTCAGGCGGTCGCCATGCCGCGCCGCCAGGGTGAGCAGCGCGACCGTGCTGCGCGCGCTCGCCCGGCGCGTGCCGGTCAGGATCGCGACCTCGGCCGCGTAGGGGCGCAGCAACGCGACGATCCGCGCCGCCGGGCGCGCATGGATGCCATTCGCCATCGCCAGCACCAGCTCACGCTGCGCGGGCGGGCCAGCGGGTTCGGCCGGCGCGGGATCCGGGGCAGTGGCACCGCGCGCCAGATGACCGATCGGCGTTCCCGCCGTCACCAGCCGTCCCGGGCGGTCGATCACCAGCCGGTCGCCGTCGCCGATCACGACCATCGGGGTGACGACCGACCGCGCGGCGCGGGCAACCCGGTCGAGATCGAAGCGGATGAGCGGATCGCCAGCCGCAAGCTGCGCTCCCTCCGCCACCTGCGGCGCAAACCCCGCCCCGCCCAGCGCCACCGTGTCGAGACCGATATGGATGAGCAGGGTGACCCCGTTTTCTGCCTCCAGAGTCACCGAATGGCCGGTGCGGGCGACCGCCACAACCCGTCCGGCGCAGGGGGCGCTGACCAGACCGTCGAGCGGGTCGATGGCGACGCCCGGCCCCATCGATCCGCTGGCAAACACCGGATCGGCAACCTCGTCGAGCGGCATCAGCCAACCGCTGACGGGGGCGAGAAAATCTGTCACTTGATCAGTCTCACTTGCTCGATCGCCCAGAGCGGGTCCGGCCCATGGGCGGTATAGGTCAGGCACAGGCTTGCCGTATCCGGCAGCGGCGGCAGCGGCGCGGTCAGCACCGTCACGCCGGGATTGGCGGTGGCGGGCTCAAGCGGCAGCCGGGCGACCGGTTCCGCATCACAGCCGCCCGCGCGCACCTCGACCTCGCCGGCCGAGGTGGTTGGCGGGCGGAAGCGGATGGTGGCACGGTCGGCCCCGACCTGGAAGTTGAACGGCAGCTGCCCGACATGGACGGCAATCGCCCGCGCGCCCCTGGTCGGGGCATCGACCCACACCCAGCAGGGATCGAGAATGTCGATCAGGAACCGCGCCCGCGCGCCATCGGCCGGATAATCATCCTCGAGGTAAAGCGGCAGCCGGGCGGAACAGCTGCGCAGGCCGGTGCTCATCACCCGGTCCGGCGCATCGGGAGCGGCGGGCGGACGTAAAGCAGTGTCGGCGGCAACAAGGCCGAGCGGGGCCATGCGCGCAAGCTGGGGCGCGAGGCGCGCGAGAAAGCCCGGATAATCGGCCCCGCCCGCCCAGCCGATTTCGGCCACCGCCATCGCGCGCGGAAACGCCATCCACGCCACCCGCGCTTCGGTGCGGATATGTTCGGTCCACAGCTGCCCCTGCAACCCGCGCAGATGCCGGCGCAGCGCCGCGCCCGGCCGGTCGCCGAGCGGCTGCACGGCCAGCACAGTCGCCAGATCCTGCACCTTGCCGCGCCCCGGCGGCTCGGCCGGGTCCGCGCCCTGACGATGGTCGAAATAAAGCACCGGCGCGGCGGCCAGAATCGTGTCATGGCCGCGCGCGGCGGCCCGTTCGGACCCTTCGCGCCCGCGCCAGGACATGACGATGGCGTCGCCGGGCAGGCGGGCGTCCAGAATCTCGTCCCAGCCGATCAGCCTGCGGCCATGGCGGGCGAGAAACCGGCCGATGCGGCCGATCATCCAGTTCTGCAGCCCGGCCTCGTCGCCGACACCAAGGTCGCGGATGCGCTGCTGCACATGCGGATCGGCACGCCACTGGTCCTTGACCGCCTCGTCCCCGCCGACATGGATCTCGCGCGACGGGAACAGCGCGATCACCTCGGCAAACACATCCTCGAGAAAGGCGATCGTCCGTTCATCGGGCGCGTAGAGCCAGGGGAAGACACCCCAATGCGATTCGATGCCGGGCGGCAGCGGCACGCCCATGCCCAGTTCCGGATAGGCGCGCAGCGCCGACAGCGCATGGCCGGGCAGTTCGATCTCCGGCACCACGGTGACGCCCCGCGCGGCGGCGAAGGCGACGATCTCGCGCACCTCGTCCTGCGTGTAATGGCCGGCGACGGGGGGCAGGGGCGGCGCACCCGGCGCGGTCGCGGGCTGGCGGGTGCCGCCGATCCCGGTCAGGCGCGGATATTTGCGTATTTCCAGCCGCCAGCCCTGATCGTCGACCAGATGCCAGTGAAAGCGGTTGAGCTTGTTGACCGCCATCCATTCTATGAAGCGGCGGATAAAGGCCGGCGATTGGGGATGGCGGGCGGAATCGAGCATCATCCCGCGCCAGCCGAAGCGCGGCCGGTCGTCGACGCGCGCCGCCGGCACTTCGCCGGTGCGCCCCGGCCGGGTCGCCAGCTGCCACAAGGTGACGGCCCCGTAATACAGCCCGGCCCGGTCGCCGCCCACCACCGTCACGCCGCGCGGCGTGATCCGCAGCCGATAGGCCTCGGGCGGCAGCGCCGGATCGCGGCGGAAGCGGATTGCGGGACCGGCGGCGTCGCCCGCCATTCGCGTGGCAAGCGCGATGCCGGTCGTGCGCTGCATGAGATCGGCAAAGGCGGTCACCGCATCGGCATCGCCGGTCAGCGGTGTCGCGGCGGAGACAAAAAAACTGCCGCTATCGACCCGCATCCGGGCCGGTTGCGGCAGCAGGTGGAGAGACTCCGCCGCCGCCGGGGCCGCCAGCCCGATCAGGGCGGCGACCACGGCCTTGGCGACCGGACGGATCATGGGACCGGGCATCGGGGGCCTCAGTAGCGGACACGCACCCCGGCATAGAAGATCCGGCCATTGTCATACAGGGCGCGGAACCGGTCGGTGGTTCCGGCATATTGGAAGATCTTGGTGTTGGTCAGGTTGACCGCATCGGCCGTCAGCGAGACATTGTCGGTCAGCTTGTAGCTGATCGAGGCGTCGAGCGTGTCGGTCGCCGCCTGATTGAGCGGCGAGGCGCGGTCGATGTTGATGAAGAAGGCCGAGCGGTAATTGTAGGACAGGCGCGCCGACAGCCGGTCATTTTCGTAATAGCCGGTCAGGTTGAGCGCATGCTTGGAGTTGCCGGGGATCGGATCGCCGGTTTCCGACTGGGCGTCGGAATAGGTGTAGTTGACCACCGCGCCGAAGCCGCCCCAGATCGGCCGCGACACTTGCAGTTCAAAGCCCTTGTTGGTGCCGCCTGCGCCGTTCGACCGCCGGTTGATGTCGAACAGGCAGTTGTAAAGCTGCTGGCCGGCATTGATCAGCGTGCAGCGCGACAGGTTGGGCGTGCCGGTCTGCACCGGGAAACGTTCCTGCACGGTGCGGTTGACGATGTAGGACTGGATGTCGCGGTAATAGAGTGCGGCCGCCACGATGGTGTCGCGGTCCGGATACCATTCGACGCTCAGATCGGCGCCATTGGCGCGATAGGGGCGGACATTGGGGTCGCCACCGTCGCCGGTGAGCGCACCGGGGTTGAGGCTGACGCGCGGGACGATGTCGGTATAGTCCGGGCGCGTGACCGTGCGGCCGGCGGCCACGCGGACGACCACGGTCGGGCTGACATCGAACGCCAGGTTCACGCTCGGCAGGATGTCGGTATAGGACTGGTCGATCTCGACCGGCAGATAGGTGCCGAACGGATTGGCGATCGCGCCGGGTGTGTTGGCTGGCACACCGAGCAGATTGCCGCGCGAAATCTGGTCAGTGCGGATGATGCGCACGCCGAAGTTCCCGCGCACCTTTTCGCCCTCGCCGCCGATCTTGGCCATCACATAGCCACCATAGGTGCGCTCGGTGATCGAGTAATTCTCCGGCGGGTTGATCACCCGTTCGCGCACCGAAGCCGGCTGGCCATTGAGGATCGAGCGCAGCTTTGCCCGGTCGACCGCGAAATAGCTGGTGAGCGTGCCGGGCAGGGCGATGTTGCGGAGGAAATCATCGGGCAGTCTGCCGCCGGCAAAGCTGGCCGAGGTGCAGGGCGCACCGCCGCAGCCCTGGCTGCTCAGCGGAATGAAGAAGCCGCCGAACGTGGTCGCAAGGAACCGCGCCTCGCGCAGATGGTCGGTATATTTGCCGCCGAACTTGAGCGCCGTGATCGGCCCCCAGTCGACGTCTTTTTCGAGGTCGGCGTAGAAATAGGTTTCTTCGTCGATATTGTCGATCTTGTGCAGTGACGCGAAGTCGAAAATCAGATCGGCCGGCCGGTTGGGATCGATGCCGGTAAAGCGCACCTGCGGCACGCGGCCGGTGATGTCGAAGGTGAAGGCGCCGGGGGCCGCCCCCTCGTAAAAGGGCTGGGAGTTGGTTGCGCCCTTGGCACGGGTATAGCCGCCCTTTAGGTGCAGCCGCGCGGTGTCGCCGACCTGCCAGGTCACGTCCAGATCGCCCGACCAGGTATCGGCAAAGGCATCGCGGTCGATCACGTCGTAAACGGCCGCACGGCCGCCCGGCGTCGAGGTCACGGTGCCGCGCACGACGGTGCCGTTGGCGACCGTCGGGTTGGTGAGCGTGCCGCCGCCGCCCAGCGCGTTCGACGTCCAGGCAAGGTAATTGGCGTTCACATTGTCGGCGTTGAAGCGCGAATACAGCCCGGTCGCGATGATCTCGAGATCGTCGGACGGCTTGAACTGCAACTCGATATTGCCGCCATAACGCTCGCGCGTCTGCTGGAACAGCGCCGACCCGATCAGCGCTGGGATCTGCGCAGTCTGGCCGCCGACGGTTACGTCCTGATAGCCGAGCACCTCGACGCCGTCGCGGCGGATCTGGCGCTTCTGGTAGACCGCGCCGACCAGGATGCCGAACGTCTCGTCGGCATTTTTCCAGCTGACCATGCCCGAGGCCTGCGGATCGACCTTGCCCGAACGCTCGGTATAGACTGCCTGTGCCGAGGCCGAGACCGTCCAGCGGTCAAGATCGAGCGGGCGGCGGGTGTTGACGTTGATCGTGCCGCCGATGCCGCCTTCCTCGATATCGGCCTGCGGGCTTTTGAACACTTCGAGCTTGCCGACGATTTCCGACGGCAGCGTCAGATAGTTGAACGAGCGGGTCGCCGACAGCTGGTCGAGGATGAACCAGTCGGCGGTGGCGATGCCATGGCCGTTGACCAGCGTCTTGGTGAGGTTGGGCGCGGTGCCGCGCAGCGAGACGCGCTCGCCCTCGCCAAACTCGCGGTTGATCACGATGCCGGGCACGCGCTGCAGCGCCTCGGCGACATTCTTGTCGGGAAACTTGCCGATATCCTCGGCCGACAGGACGTCGGCGACCATGTCGGTCAGCCGCTTGGCCTGAAGCGACTGGGCGATCGAGCTGCGAAAGCCCTGAACGATGATGTCATCGCCGGTCTGGGTGTCGCCATTCTGGGCAGCGGCCGTCTGGGCCGGATCGGGCGCAGAGACATCCGGGGCGGCTAGGGCGGCGCCGGGCATGCCGGCAATCAGGATCGCCGCCAGGCTGGCCGCGCCGAACAGGTGATTGTGCTTGGTCATCATTTCCCCCTCCCGTTGACGGCGGCTTTTGGACATTTCCAATAAGCTACCAATATGGGACCAGAAGCAGTTCATTATATGCATTGGCATCAGCGTCAAGTGGGATTCTTGCAGCCATGTGACAGAAAAATGCATTTTTGGGCTGGCAATGGTCTGATATTGGTTATAGGTAGCGGAGCAAGGGAGGCGCCACAAATGGGGCTGTTGCAGGATGTGGTCACGCTGGAAAAGCGTGGCGGAGGAAAACAGGGCGGGGAGGGGCAAAGCGAGGCGGCCGGCCCGCTCTATCTGCGCCTGCAGGATGTGCTGCGCCGTGCGATCGAGCAGCGCCAGCTGAAGCCGCAGGATGCGCTGCCGCCCGAACGCGATCTGGCGCGCGATTTCGGCGTTTCCCGCATCACCGTGCGCAAGGCGCTGGACGGGCTGGTGGCCGAAGGGCTGCTGACCCGGCGGCAGGGGGCGGGCACGTTCGTCGCCGGCCGGGTTGAGAAGCAGTTCGCCAAGCTCACGTCCTTTTCCGAAGACATGATTGCGCGCGGCCGCGCGCCGAGCAGCGAATGGCTGCTGCGCGCGCGCGGCGCGGTGACGCCCGATGAATCGCTTACGCTGGGGCTGTCGCCGGGCACGCCGGTCTACCGGTTCCACCGCATCCGCTTTGCCGATGGCGCGCCGATGGCGCTCGAACAGTCGACCATCGCCGGCGACTGTCTGGCCGATGTCGATGCGGTGCGCGATTCGCTCTATGCCGCGCTCGATGCGGCGGGCAACCGGCCGGTGCGCGCGCTCCAGCGGCTGCGCGCGGTGCTGTTCAACCGCGAACAGGCCGGGCTGCTTCAGGTCTCGGCCGGCGCGCCGGGCCTGTTCATCGAACGGCGCGGCTTTCTGGAGGATGGCCGCGCGGTCGAGATGACGCACAGCTGGTATCGCGGCGACGCCTATGATTTCGTGGCGGAGCTGAACGCGCTGTGAGCACCGCCAGCGCCACCCGCATGTATGCCGAGGCCGCCGAAGCGCCCGTGGCCGTCGCCCGGATGCTTGCCGCCAATGCCCAACGTGCCGCCGAACTGGCGGCGCGGCTGGGCGATGCGCCGCCGCCGCTGGTGCTCACCTGCGCGCGCGGCAGTTCGGATCATGCCGCCACCTACGCCAAATATCTGATCGAAACCCGGCTCGGCATCCCCGTGGTGTCGGCGGCGCCCTCGACTGCCTCTGTCTATGGCGTGACGCCACGGGCCGGGCGGGCCTTGTGCATCGCGGTCTCGCAGTCCGGGGCCAGCCCCGATCTGCTTGCCACCGTCGATGCGGCCGCCGATGGCGGGGCGGAGATTGCCGCGCTGGTCAATGTCGCCGACTCGCCGCTGGCTGGGCGTGCCGACTGGCTGTTTCCGCTGCATGCCGGGCCGGAACTGAGCGTGGCGGCCACCAAATCCTGCATCGCCAGCCTGGCCGGCCTCGCCCAGCTGGTCGGCGTCTGGGCCGGGGAAGAGGGGGCGGATCTTGCCCGGTTGCCCGATCTGCTGGTCGCAGCGATGGCGTGCGACTGGACGCCGCTGGTCGAACGGCTGCGCGATGCGCGCGGGCTGTTCGTGCTCGGCCGCGGCGTCGGGCTGGGCATTGCGCAGGAAGCGGCATTGAAGTTCAAGGAAACCTGCCAGCTGCACGCCGAGGCCTATAGCGCGGCCGAGGTGCGGCACGGGCCGATGGCGCTGATCGGCCCCGATTTTCCGGTGCTGATCTTTCGCCAGGAAGACGAAACGGCGGTCGGCATCGATGCGCTCGCGGCCGATCTTGCCGCGCGCGGTGCGCCGGTGTTCATGGTCGGCAAGGCGGTCGCCGGGGTGACGGCGCTGCCCGCCATCGCCGCGCCGGCCATGCTCGCCCCCATCGTTCAGCTGCAAAGCTTTTACCGCGCGGCGGCCGAGCTGGCGGTGGCGCGCGGGCTTGATCCGGATGCGCCGCCGCATCTGAAAAAAGTGACCGAGACGGTCTGATGGCGCTGCTGTTCTTGAACGGCCGGGTGCTGGTCGACGGCGTGCTGCGCACCGGCCTGTCGGTGCTGGTCGAGGGGCGGCAGATCGCCGCGCTGCTGCCCGAAGATTCGCGGCCCGATTCCTGGCCCGACGCCCGGATCATCGATCTGGCCGGCGACATTCTTGCGCCGGGCTTCATCGACACCCAGGTCAATGGCGGCGGCGGCGTGCTGTTCAACGACGCGCCGACCGCTGCCACCATTGCCGCCATCGGCGCGGCGCATCGCCGGTTCGGCACCACCGGCTTTCTGCCGACGCTGATCAGCGACGATCCGCCGGTCATCGCCCGCGCGATCGCAGCGGTCGATCAGGCGATCGAGGAGGGGGTGCCGGGCGTGCTCGGCATCCATATCGAAGGGCCGTTCCTGAACGTCGCCCGGCGCGGCATCCATCTGGCGAGCAAGATCAGGCCCATCGACCATGCCAGTGTCGATCTGGTCACGCTGCTGCGCGGCGGGCGCACGCTGGTCACGCTCGCGCCCGAACTGGCAACGCCGGAGCTGATCGCCGCGCTGGTCGCGCGCGGGGCCGTGGTCGCAGGCGGGCACAGCGATGCCCGTTATGACGAGGCGCGCGCCGCGATTGCCGCGGGCATGACCGGCGCGACCCATTTGTTCAACGCCATGTCGCCGCTCGGCAACCGTGAACCGGGGATGGTGGGCGCGGTGCTCGACAGCCCCGGCGTCATCGCCGGGATCGTGGTCGATGGCCGCCACGTTCATCCCGCAACGCTGCGCATCGCGATTGCCGCGCGCGGGGCGGATGCGTTCATGCTCGTCACCGATGCGATGCCGACCGTGGGCGGCGACAGCTGGTTCATGCTGCAGGGCAAGCGGATCGAGGTCAGGGACGGGGTGTGCGTGGACGCGGCCGGGACGCTGGCCGGGTCTGACCTCGACATGGCCCGCGCGGTGCGCAACGCCGTTCAGCTGATCGGCGTGCCGCCCGAGGCGGCGCTCGCCATGGCCTCGGCGGTGCCGGCGCGGTTTCTGGGGCTGGAGGCGAGCTATGGCCGGATCGCGCCCGGGATGCGGGCCAGCCTTGTTCGTCTGACCGCCGAACTGGAGGTCGTGCAGAGCTGGATCGACGGCGTCGCCTGACACCGGTTACGGGGAAGCGCTCAGACGCGCTGCCACGCCAGCACATGGTCGCGGATGCGGCCGTCGCGCATCTCCTCGGGGGCCGACAGCACCAGCCCGCCATGGCCGTCGAACCGCGCGAGGCGGCGCTGATCGGTTCCGGCCATGTCGGGGTTGAGCGCCATCGTGACGTGGTGGACGACATGATCGCCATCGACCGACCATGGCCCGGCATAATGGAAATAGCCGTCAAACGCCCCCGCCTTGGCGGCCGCATCGGCTGCCCGCGCATTGGCAAGGCCGAACAGCGGCCGGCCGGCGCGGGCGATGCTCGCCGTCATGACGCCGGGGGCATAGACGATATAGCCATGCGCGTCCGGCCCGAACGGATGGGTCGCGCCCCCGTCCGGATAGTCGATGCGCCAGGCGACGAGACGCCAGGCACCAAGAAAGGCATCGGGATCATGCGGCATCGGCTATCTCCCTGGACAGAGCGGGGCGGCGGTTCTGCACGATGCGGAACCGCCCGGCGACAAAGGCCAGATCGGCAAGGCAGGCATTGCCCGCCGGGTTGAGCCCGGTGACGTGATAATCGCTATAGGCGGCGGCAAAGTTCGCCCACATCGCCCCGGTGAGGTTGATCGACAGGTTCATCCCCGCGCCGGCAAAGGCGTCTGCCGCCCGCTCGATCAGCGCCGGATCGGTGGCGTAGAGATAGGAGGAGATCGCGCCGTGGCGGCGGCCGAGCGCGGTCGCCTCGCCGACCGCGGCATCGGCATCCGCGGCGGCGATCAGGAACAGCACCGGGCCGAAATGCTCGGCTCCGTACAGCGCCTCGTTGCCGGCCGGCACGGCGACGACCAGCGGGGTCATCGTCCGTGCTGCGGGATAATCGGGATGGGCATAGGGGCGCGGCCGTCTGAGCACCCGCGCGCCCGGAATCTGGTCTGCCCGTGCTTCCAGCGCGCGGACGATGTCGCAGCTCGCCTCGGCCTGAACCGCGCCCATGATGCCGGCGGCGGTGGCGGGGGCATCGGCAATCTCGTCAATCGCGGCGATCAGCGCGGCGGCGACATCGTCAAACCCCATCGGCCCGGCGGGGGTCGCGATCCCGCCTGCGGGGATGTAGATGTTCTGCGGGCTGGTGCACATCTGCGCGGAATAGAGGCAGGCGGCACGCGCGATGGCGCGGGCCACCGCCGCCGGGTCCTCGGCCCCCGCCAGCACCACGGCGTTCAGCCCCGCGGTTTCGGTGAACAGCAGCTTGCCGGTGATGCTGCGTTCCAGTTCGCCGCCAAAGGCCGGGCTGCCGGTAAAATCGATGATCGCCACCGCCGGATCGTCGATGAAGCGCCGCGCCACCGGCTCGGCCCGCGTATCGACGGCCAGGGTGACCAGGTTCGGATCAAAGCCGTAATCGGCAAGCGTCCGGCGGCATTCGGCGACCGCGATCGCCATCGGCAGCACCGCGATCGGGTGCGGCTTCACGATCACCGGATTGCCGGTCGCAAGGCTGGCGAACATCGCCGGATAGGCATTCCAGGTCGGGAAGGACGCGCAGCAGATGACCAGCCCGATGCCGCGCGGCACCAGCCGGTAATGCTTGACAAGCGCGACATCCTCCGCCCCGAACCGGCGCTGCCATATGGCGTGCGGGGTCACGTCGCGTATCGCCTTGGCCGCATAGGCAAGCGCCTCGATCCCCCGGTCGAGCGCATTGGGACCGCTGCCGCTGAACGCCTGGGTATAGCTTTGCCCGGTCACCTGCATGACCGCATGGGTCATCTCGAAGCCGGCCGCATCGATGCGCAGCGCCATTTCGGCGCACAGCGCGACGCGCTGTTCGGGCGGCGTGGCGGCCCAGCCGGGCAAAGCAGCTTCGGCCGCCGCGATCAGCGCCGCCGGATCGCAGCGCGGATAGCTGATGCCGAGCGGTTCAAGCGTATAGGGCGACACTTCATCGCCGATCCAGCCGGTGATGCCCGGCTGGTCGAGCATGAAGCGCTGGCCGAGCCGCGCGGCAAAGGCGGCCCGTCCGGCCTCCGCCGCGCCGGGGGCATGGAAGCGCGCGCTGGGCGAATCGCGAAACGGGCTCCAGTGGCGGCGGGTTTCGACCGCGGCGATGGCATCGGCGATCAGCGGCGCATGGCGCGCGGCGAGCATGGCGGGTGTTTCAGTCATCGGCATCCGGTCCGGGGTGCAGCCGTTCAACGATCATCGCGGCACCCACCCCCGAGGCACCGCTGGTCACCACCATGCCAAGGCTGGCCCCGGCTTCGTCGAGACTGTCGAGCATGGTGGAGGCGAGAATGGCCCCGCTCGCGCCCAGCGGATGGCCCTTGGCGATATGCCCGCCGCCGACATTGACGCGCGCCGGATCGACCCGCCGGTCGCGCAGGAACAGCGCGGCAGTGACGGCAAAGGCCTCCATGAACTCGATCCGCTCGATCTCGCGCAGATCAAGCCCGGCGCGGCCGAGCGCGCGGGCCATCGCGTCCAGCCCGCCGGTCAGCCCGGCGGCCGGGCTGGCCGCGCCCTCGGCATAGGCAAGGATGCGCGCCCGGGGCCGGCCGCCGCCATCGCTGCTCAGCAGCGCCAGCGCCGCCCCGTCGCATACCGGCGGGGCGTGGCCGAGCGTGTGGCGCGGCGGAAAAAGCCGGCCGTCCAGCGCAGCGGCATAATCGTCCTGCAACGCGCCGAACGCCGGGGGCAGGGCGGCAAGCGCCTCGGCGGTGGTTGCCGGGCGGATGCATTCCTCGCGCGCCAGACCGGCGGTCGGAATCCGCGAGGCGTTGAGCCGGGGGCTGTGCTCTGCCGCCGCCGCGCGCTGCTGCGACATCAGCGCGACGGCATCCAGCTCGTCCCGCCCGATGCCCAGCCCGTCGGCCAGCCGGTCGGCGGCGAGCACGACCGGGATGTAACGCCGGTCGGGCGGCAGTGCGGCGTCGGTGTAATAGGCCGCGCGGTCGCCCATGAACGGCACCCGGCTCATCATCTCGACCCCGCCGGCGAGCACATGGCCTGCCTGTCCGGCGGCGATCATCGCGGCGGCCTGGCCAATCGCGCTCAGGCCCGAGGCACAGTAATTGTTGAGGCTGAGCGCGGGCATGGTGTCGGGCAGCCCCGCCACCAGCCGGGCGATCAGGCCGATATGCCCGCCCTGCGCGTCGGTCTGGCCGACACAGCCAAGGATCAGCGCATCGGCGGTGCGCACCGCCGCACCGCCCCGCGCCTCGAGCGCCGTGACCTGACCGGCGACCAGCTGTCCGGGCCGGAGCGCTGCCAGCCCGCCATCGGCGCGCGCCTTGCCGCGCGGCGTGCGCACCGCATCGTGCAGATAAACCGGCGTCATGACGTCAGACGCCGACCACGAAGCACACCGATGTCGTCGCGCTGCCGCCGACATTGAAGGTCGCGAACCGCCGCGCCCCCTCGACCTGGCAGTCGCCCGCCCGGCCGCTGACCTGGCGCGCGGCATCGAGCAGCATCCTGACGCCGGTCGCGCCGACCGGATGGCCAAGCCCGATCAGCCCGCCCGAGGGGTTGACCGGCAGCCGGCCGCCGAGCGCGGTCGTGCCGTCCTCGATCGCGCGCCAGCTCTGCCCCGGCGGGGTCAGGCCGAAATGGTCGAGCGCCATATATTGGGTGATCGAAAAACAGTCATGCACCTCCAGCCCGTCGACCTGATCGATGTCGGCCAGCCCGGCACGGGCCAGCGCATCCATCATCGCGCGGCGCACGAACGGAAACACGAACGGCCCGTCGCGGCTGGCGGTCAGCTTGGGCGCGAAGGCGAGGGGGGCGGTGCTGTGGCCCCAGCCGGTGATGCGCGGGATCGCCTCCAGCCGCTGCCCGGTGCGCGCGGCATAAGCGCGCGCGACTTCGGCGGAAGCAAGGAAGATCGCCGCTGCCCCGTCTGTCACCTGGCCGCAGTCCGATTTGCGCAGCTGCCCCTCGATCACCGGGTTGAGCGCGTCGTCATCGCCCAGATGATCGGGCGTCACCGTCCAGCCGCGCGTCTGCGCCAGCGGGTTGCGCCGGGCATTGGCAAAGGCATTGGCCGAGATCGCCTGCAAATGCGCCCGATCCAGCCCGTAACGCCGGTCATATTCGTCGGCCACGCCCGAAAAGATATGCGGCCACACATAGGTGGCGTCCTGCGCCTCCTGCCCGGCCCAGGCGGCGGCCCCCAGATATTCGGCGGCGCGCCGGCCGGGGACATTGCGCATCAGCTCCACCCCCAGCACCAGCGCGAGGCCGTAGCGCCCGGCCTCGATCTCGGCCGAGGCGGCGAGCGCGGCGATGCTGCCCGACGCGCAGGCAGCCTCGTGCCGCGCGGCGGGCACGCCGGCCAACGCCGGGTGGACATGGCCCATAAACCCGCCCAGCTGCCCCTGGCCGGCAAACAGCTCACCGACGAAATTGCCGATATGCACGGTCTCGACCTGTTCGGGGGCGATGCCGGTCGCGGCGAACGCCGCTTCGCTGACATCGCGGATCAGCTCGAACAGGCCGCCGCCCTCGCGCGCGACATTGCGGGCGAAATCGGTCTGCGCGCCGCCGAGGATGAAGACCTCGCGGCTCATGCCGCCGTCTCCGCTTCGACGAGCATCGCCAGCGCCTGGGCGCGGGCCTCGCTGCGCATCACCTTGTTGGTGACGTTGCGCGGCAAGGCGGGCAGGCGGACCAGCCGTTCGGGCAGCTTGAACACCGCCATATCCTTGGCGCGCAGAAAGCCGGTCACTTCGTCGAGCGTCAGATCGGCATCGCCGCGCGGCACATAGGCAAGGCCGATGCGCTCGCCCATCACCGGGCAGGGTAGGGAAAAGGCGCAGGCCTCGGCGATCAGCGGATGGCCGCCCAGCAGCTGGTCGATCTCTTCGGGCGCGATGTTGACGCCGCCGCGGATGATCAGATCCTTTGACCGGCCGACAAACCGGTAATGGCGGCCGCCGCCGGCGATCTCGAACAGGTCGCCGGTGCGGAACCAGCCATCGGCGGTGAACGCCTGCGCGGTCTGGTCGGGCGCGTCCCAATAGCCTTCGAACACGGTCGGGCCGCGGATTTCCAGCTCGCCGGCCACGCCTTCGTCCTCGATGGCCGTGCCGCCGCCCGGCGGCACCAGCCGGGTTTCGATATTGGGGCCGCGCCCCGCGCCATGTGGCCGGTCGAACAGCGACCGGCGCGGGAAAATCGATGCCCGCGCTTCGGGATCGGGCTCGTCGGCGGCGCTGGTGATCAGCGACACGCCCTCGTTCGACCCGAAGATGTTGACCACCTCGATCCCCAGCCGCTCCTGAAAGCCGCGCACCATCGCCGGGGCGAGCGGGGCGGAGCCGGACCCGATCACCCGGACGCTCGACAGGTCGATGCTGGCGAGCAGTGCCTCGTTCTGGAGCAGCATGTTGAGCACAGCGGGCGGCGCGATGGTGAAGGTCGGGCGCTCCACCGCGATCTGGCGCAGATAGACTTGCGGGTCGAAGGGATGGTGCAGCACCATCGTGCCGGCCGATTTCAGCCAGCACATGGTGATGCCGCCGATCGACGCCATGTTGATGAGCGGGAAGGGGTTGAGCAGCACCGCCCCGTCCTCCAGCCGCGCGGCCTCGTAACAGGCGGCGGCGATTGCCACCCAGTGATTGTGGCTGCGCGGGACGCCCTTGGGCACGCCCGTCGTTCCCGATGTCCAGCAGATGGTGAAGATGTCATCGGCGCTGCGGCCGGCGCGTGCGGCGGCGGGATCGGCCCCGGTGCCGCCGCCTGCCGACAGGTCGATGGCCCCGGCCGGCGGATTGGGGCCGAAGGTCATCAGCCGGCAGTCGGCGGGCAGCAGCGGCCGCGCGACGCCGACATGATCGGCATGATGGGCCTGCGTGGCGCAGACGAAACCGCGCGGCCGGACGATGCCGATCATCGTGCGCAGCTCGTGCGAGCGATACTGGATCGCGACCGGGCTGACGATCACGCCGATGGTCGCGGCGGCGAAATAGAGCGTCACGAACTCGCTGATATTGGGCAGCTGCACCATCAGCACATCGCCGCGCGCCAGCCCCGCTGCGGTCAGCAGCGCGGCCAGTCGCGTCACCTCCGCTTCCATCTCGGCATAGGTCAGCCGCCGGGGCGCACCAAAGGCGAAATCGGTGCGGTTGGGCGCGTCGACCAGCGCCAGCCGCGCCGGATGCGTGCGGGCATTGGCACGGAACAGGTCGTCGAGCGTAACCTCGCCCCACCAGCCCTCGGCCCGGCAGGCGGCGCGTTTTTCCGGGCTGGCGACGGTCATCGGCCGGTCCCCTCCGAACGCGCCGACAGGATCGGATTGTCGCCCATGCCGATATCGCTGCCATTCGCCCAGCTGCTGTGCGTGCCCGCGCAGATGCGTTCCGGCAGGCGGATGCGGCAGACCGGGCCGGCGGCGATGTCGCGCGCGTCGATCAGCACGCATTCGGAGGTGTCGCTGTTCAGATCGGCGACGAACGACACCAGATAGCCGTCATCCTCCGCCGTCGCGCCGATGCGCGGCGCGAACGGGCTTTCGCTGGCGAAGCGGCCGGGGCCGAATTCATAGCTCTGGCTCGCCCCGGTCTCGAGGTCATGCTTGACCAGCCCGCGGAACAGGAACCAGCCCGGCTCGGGGATCGCGCTATAGGCATAGCGGTATTTCCGCCCGGCATATTTCTGGTTGAACATGCCGAACTCAAGAATGCGGTCGTCAAGCCGCTCCTCATGCGTCCGCCCGGTTCTGAGGTTGAAGCGCCAGCGGTGAAGCTTGGGCTTCAGCAGATGCTGGTCGAGATAGGCCATCATCCGTTCCAGCCCCTCGGGCGCGCCGGGATAGGATCGCGGCATCGGCTCTTCCTGGAAATAGCCGTCGAGCACGATCTCGTCGCCTTCCTCATAGGCGTTGAGCCAGTGGAGCGTGTAGGTCGGCTCGGCCTCGAACCAGCGTATGTCCTCGCTCCGGCCATAGCGCGGGATGATCGCAAAGCGCGTCGGCATTTCGGGATGGAACTGGACGACATGCAGGCCGCGCTTGAGCAATTCCGGGTCCCAGAACAGCGGCATGTCGTTCAGGATCGAATAATTGGCGGTGAACGCCATGTCGTGTGGCAGGCGCGGGCCGGGCAGCGGCACCGGCACATAATGTTTCAGCCGGTTGTCCGCGCCGACGACACCATAATGCATATAGGGTGCGTGCTTGGAGTAATTGAAGAACAGCAACTCGCCCGTCGCCTCGTCGGTCTTGCAATGCGCCGAAATGCCGTCGACCGGCACCCACGCCTCGGTGCCATATTGTTCCATCGTGAAGGGATCGAGACGATAGCCCTCGCCGCACTGGTAGAAGGTCGACAGGATCCGCCCGGCATGGACGACGACATCGGTCGAGGAGGAATCCTTCAGCCATTCCTGCGCCCCCCAGCCGGGCCGGGTCGAGCGGTGCGGCGGCTCCATCAGCCCGGCCCAGAGCGACCGCCCGGCCTCGCGCTCGGCCTCGAACCCCTTGGTGCGCACGAAGCGGCTGCGATAGCTGGCGCGGCCGCCCTTGAACGACATGGCATGGATGAAGCCGTCGCCGTCAAACGGGTGATAGCGGCCGATCGGCTCATGGATCTGGTTTTCGCCGGTGCGGACATAGACGCCGTCGATATCGTCGGGAATGCGGCCGATCACCTCGGCATCGCCATTGGCGAACACGGCGTTCCACTCGTTATAGGTCGGCCGCCACGCGCCCTTGGTATAGGGATTGTCGCTTGGCCCCAGCGTCGCGGCGATGGTGTCGACAAGGGTTGCGGGCATTGGCTCTCTCCTAAACGTCGAAGGCGGGCCGCCTGAGCGCGGCCTCATATTGTTGTCCGATCCGGGCAATGATCGCCGCCAGCGGCTCGACCGCGGCGACCGTGCCGACGCCCTGGCCGGCGGACCAGACATTCTTCCAGGCCTTGGCCGTGCCCTGCGCATCGGCGAAATCGGGGCGGCGTGCCTTGGGCATATTGTCCGGATCATGGCCGGCGGCGATCAGGCTGGCGCGCAGCCAGTTGGCCGGCACCCCGGTGATGCCGGGGGACAGGACGATGTCTTCCCCGCCGGCCGCGACCACCATCTGCTTGTAGCCCGGATCGGCCAGGCTTTCTTCACAGGCGATCAGGCCGGTGCCGATATAGGCAAGGTCCGCCCCCAATATCTCGGCCGCGCGCACTGCATGGCCGGTCGCGATCGCCCCGCCCAGCACCAGCGGCCCGTCCCAGAAGCGGCGCACCTCCTCGACAAAGGCGAAGCCGGCCATCGCGCCGGTATGGCCGCCGGCCCCGGCCGCGACCAGCACCAGCCCGTCGACCCCGGCCGCCGCCGCCTTGCGGGCAAAGCCGACCGAGTTCACATCGGCAAACACCCGGCCGCCATAGCCGTGAACGGCATCGACCACCCGGGCCGGGCTGCCGAGCGCGGTGATGACCAGAGGCGGCCGGTGGCGGACCACACAGGCAAGATCATCGGCCAGTCGGTCGTTGGAGGGATGGACGACCAGATTGACCGCCCAGCCCGCCGCCTCCGGGCTGGCGGCGATTTCGGCCGCGATCCGCGCCAGCCAGTCGTCAAGGATCGCCGTCGTCCGCGCATTGGGCGACGGCAGCGCGCCGATGATGCCGGCGCGCGCGGCCGCGATCACCATGTCCGGGCCGGACACCAGGAACATTGGCGCGGCGATCACCGGCAATCGCAGGTTATGGCGCAGAAGGGGAGGGATCGGCATTGCGGGGTCGGATTGTCCTGCGTTGCGGGGGACCGGTTTCGATCATGCCCTATCTCGACTTGTATAACCATACCTAACTAAGCTAGGTCGTGTTATGCAAGTCAAAAAGCCCGGCACCGCGCGTCTGCGGCCGAACCGGGGGACGCGAGGGAGGAATGCCATGAAACAGACGATCCTTGTGTGCCTGCTGGGAACGGCGCTGACCGCCCCGGCCGCCGCCCAGACGGCGCAGGGGGCCAGTGCCGATCAGGGGCTGGACGACATCATCGTGACTGCCCAGAAGCGCGCGGAAGGGCTGTCGGACGTGCCGATCTCGATCTCGGCGGTCAGCGGCAAGCTGCTTGAAAGCTATGGCCAGACCAGCCTTGAGCAGCTGTCCTATTCGGTGCCCAATCTGAAGATCACCCAGACCGGGATCGCCAACCGCATCGCCATTCGCGGCATCGCCTCGGGCGACAATAAGGGCTTTGAACAGTCGGTCGCGATGTTCGTCGACAATGTCTATTACGGCCGCGACCAGCTGAGCCGGCTGCCGCTTGTCGATCTGGAGCGCATCGAGGTGCTGCGCGGGCCGCAGCCGACCCTGTTCGGCAACAACGCGATTGCCGGGGCGGTGAATATCGTCACCCGCCGGCCGACCGCCGAGCTGGAAGCCTCGCTGAGCGGGCTGTATGAGTTCAACCATCAGGAAGCGCAGCTGACCGGGGTGATTTCCGGCCCGGTCGCCGACGGCATCGGCGCGCGGCTGGTTGGCTATTACCGCCACATGGACGGGTTTTTCCGCAACCGCCAGACGCAGCGCGACGAGCCCAATGTGCGCGAGGCGTTTGTCCGCGGGATCGTGGATTTCGACCGGGGCGGCCCGGCACGGGCGAGCCTGAAGCTTGAATATGCCGATTTCCGCACCCGCGGCCAGCCGCGCGAGGCGTTCGGCGCCACCGGCACCTATGCGGCGGTGTTCACCGGGCCGCTCGCCGTCGACACGGTCGAGGATTATGTCAAGGCAGATGGCGGATATGTCAGCGACAACAGGGTGTTGAACGCCGTTCTCAACACCGAGTTCGATGTTGTGGAACATGTGCTGACCTCGGTCACCGGCTATGTCGACTATCGCACGCGCGAGACGATCGATGTCGATTTCACCGAGCTGGCGCTGCTCGACGGCACCACCCAGGGCGAGGATTATGCCCAGTTCTCGCAGGAGCTGCGGCTGACCTCGCCGGGCGGGGAGAAGTTCGACTATATCGCCGGCGTCTATTACCAGCATTCGCGGCTCGACGCCGACGATCAGGTGCGGTTCAACCGGACGTTTCTGGGCTTTGGTCCGCCGTTCAACGCGATTGGCGACACCAGCAATGCGCGCGTCTATGCGCAGAAATCGGATCTGTTCTCGGCCTTTGCGCAGGGTGAGCTGGAACTGGGCCGGTCGCTGCGGCTGACGGCGGGCGCGCGGTTCAACCATGAACGCAAGAGCGGCGCGCGGACGCTGGTGATCAATCGCGGGCCGGCCAACAGTTTTGCGCTGCCGGTCGTGCTGGGCACGTTCCGCGCGCTCAACATCGAGGCGCATCAGATTTCCGGCCGTTTCCGGCAAAGCTGGCTCGACCCGATGGCCAATCTGCAGTTCGATGTCAGCGATGCGCTGATGGTCTATGTCTCGTTCGCGCGCGGCACCAAGGCCGGGGGCTTCGACATCCGCTCCAACTCGCGGCCGGATTCGACGACGGTGGCGCGGCCCGGGGCGTTCCAGTTCGACCGCGAACGCGCGAACAACCTTGAGGCGGGGCTGAAATACAAGGCCGACTCGCTGGCGTTCAACCTGTCGCTCTACCGCACCGATTATGACGATCTGCAGGTCAACATCTTCGACGGCACGCTGAACTTCAACGTCCGCAACGCCGCCGGCGCGCGGACGCAGGGGGTGGAGGCCGATGCGCGGATCGCGGTGACCGACCGGCTGACGCTGAGCGGGGCGGTCGCCTATCTCGATTTCAAGTTCACCGACTTCACAAGCGGTCAATGCTTCTTCCAGCAAGTGCCTGGCCCCGGTGGATTTTGCGACTATACCGGCAAGCGCAACGCGCTGTCGCCGCGCTGGTCGGGCAATGCCAATGCCGATTTCCGCCAGCCCCTGGCCGACGGGCTGAAGCTTGGGTTCAACCTCAACATGGATTTTTCGAGCAGCTTCATCGCCTCGGCCAATCTCGACCCGCGCACCCGGCAATCGGCCTTTGCCCGGCTGGGCGCGCGCGTCGCGCTCGCGGCCGAGGATGACCGCTGGGAGATTGCGCTTGTCGGGCGCAACCTGACCAACCAGCGCATCCTGCAACAGGCCGGGCCGCTGCCGCTGTCGACCACGATCACGCGCGGCGGCGGCATCGCCTATACCGGCATTTATGACCGTCCGCGCAACATCGCGCTGGCGTTCAACCTGCGCTTCTAGGGCATTCGGCCCGCGCGTCTTTGACGGCGCGGGCCATGCGGCCTATCGGCGGACGCCAAGGGGCGAGATGAACGGGCGCGGGCCGGACTGGCGCGCGGCAAGCGAGCGAGGATCGAGCGGCGACGATGAAGGCGGAAACTATCCGGGCCTGCTCGATCTGGCGGGCGCTGGAGGTCGTGGGCGACGTGCCGGTGCTGCTCATCATGGAGCGCGCCTTTCTGGGCACGAATCGGTTCGAACTGTTCGTCGAACAGACCAGCCTGCCGCGCTCTGTGGTGAGCGCGCGGCTGAAAAAGCTGGTCGAGAATGACTGTCTCGCCCGCATCCGGCGGCTGCCGGCGCGCCGGCATGTCTATGTGCTGACGACCAAGGGGCGCGATCTGTTCGGCATCGCGCTGATGATGCTGCGCTGGCAGCATCGCTGGGAACCGCGCGCCCGCGATTTCCGCGTCGATCTGGTGCACCGCAGCTGCGGCGGGTCGATCGAGCCGGTACCGGTGTGCGCGGCGTGCGATGCGGAGATCGATCCGCGCGCGGTCAGCTGGCGGGAAGGGCCGGGGCTGGCGCAGGTCACGCCGACCTATGGGCGGCGGCGGCGGCTGACCGAGGCCGTGGCCGGGCGGCGCAGCACCGGCACGCTGATCGACACGGTGATCGAATTGTTCGGCGACCGCTGGGCGACGCTGGTCGTGCGCGCCGCCTTTACCGGCATCCACCGGTTCGACGACATCCAGCGCGACACGCTGATGGCGACCAACATTCTCGCCGGGCGGATCGAACGGCTGGTCGCGCAGGGCATATTGCGCGCCGTGCCCTATTCGAACCACCCGGACCGGTTCGATTACAAGCTGACCGAAAAGGGACTGGATCTCTATCCGGTGATCCTGGGGCTGCTGCAATGGGGCGACCGCTGGTATGCCGATGAACGCGGCCCGCCGCTGCTGCTCAGCCATGTGCCGTGCGGCCATGACCTGAAGATGCGGGTCACGTGCAGCGGCTGTGGCGGCGAGCTGACGCTCGACAATAGCAGCTTTGCGGTCATGAGCAGAAAAAACGACGAAAAGGCAGATGGGTGAGCGGCTTTCCTGTCAAAATCTATCACAATCCCGCGTGCGGCACGTCGCGCAACGTGAAGGCGATGATCGAAGCCGCCGGCCACGTGCCCGAGGTGGTTGAATATCTGAAGACCGGCTGGACGCGGCCCGAGCTGGAGGCGCTGGCCGCGCGCATCGAAGGTGGTGTGCGCGCGCTGCTGCGCGAACGCGGGACGCCGGCGGCCGAACTCGGCCTGACCGATCCGGGCGTCGAGGATGCCCGGATCCTTGATGCGATGTGTGCCCATCCGATCCTGGTCAACCGCCCGATCGTGGTGACGCCCAAGGGGGCGGCGCTGTGCCGTCCGGCCGAAAAGGTGGCGGAGCTTCTTTAGCCCTGAAATCTGGGGCCTGAAACCTTGGGCCTGACGCATCGGCCCTGATGTTTCGGCCCTGACGCCTCAGCCGGGCGCCCCCGGGCTTGACAGGCTTTGTTCTCGCATGGAACATAAAGTGAACATATGCGGGAAGCCATGCAGGATTCGGTGCGTCTTCACCCCGCCTTCCGGCGGGCCGTCACTCTGGCTCCGGCGATCGGCCGGGGGCGGGACGGGCTGTGCGCGCTCGGCGACGGTGCGGTCGACCGGGCGCTGGCCGGCGGACTGGCGCAGGGGCGGCTGCATGAAGTCCTGACGGCAGCGGCCGAGGATGCGGCGGCGGCGACCGGCTTTGCCGCGATGCTCGCCCGCCGTCTCGTCCGGCCCGCCGGGCCGCTCATCTGGCTGCGCGAAGAGGCGGTCGACCGGCGGCTGGCGCTCCATGCGCCGGGGCTGGCCGCGCTCGGGCTGGATCCGGGGCGGCTGGTGCTGGGGGCGATGCCCGATGCGCTGGCGGTGCTGCGCGCGGCGGTCGAGGCGCTGCGCTGCGGCGATGTCGGGCTGGTGGTGATCGAAATCTGGCATCAGCCCGCCATTCTCGACCTGACCGCGACCCGCAGGCTGGCGCTGGCGGCCGAGCGGTCGGGGGTGACGCCGCTGCTGCTGCGTATCGCCGCCCGGCCGATGCCCAGCGCCGCGCACACGCGCTGGGACGTGACGCCGGCCCTGTCCCGGCCGCTCATCGACGATGCGCCCGGGCATCCGGCGCTGGCCGCGCGGCTGGCCCGCCACCGTGGCGGACGGGCGGGCATGGATTGGCGAATGGAATGGGATCGTGACACAGGCAGTTTCCGTGCCGCAGCGCTATCTGGCGCTGTTCCTGCCCCTGCTGGCGACCGACCGGCTGCGGTCATCCGCCCGGGGCCATGGCGGCGCGCCGGCTGATCAGCCGCTCGTCCTGACCGAAAAGCTGCGCGGGGCGGACCGGATCGCGGCCTGCAATGCCGCCGCGCTCGCCTTGGGGCTGGAGGCGGGCATGGCGCTGGCCGATGCGCGGGCGCGGGTGCCCGATGTCGTGGCCTGCCCGCATGATCCGGCGGCCGATCTGGCGCTTGTCGAGCGGCTGGCCGAGGATCTTGACCGGTTCACGCCGATGGTCGCGCTCGATCCGCCCGACGGGCTGATGCTCGACGTGACGGGATGCGCGCATCTGTTCGGCGGCGAAGCGGCGCTGGCCGGGCAGGTCGAGGCGCGGCTGACCGGGTTCGGCCTTGCCGTCCGCCATGCCTTTGCCGCCACGCCCGAGGGTGCGCGCGCGCTGGCCCGGTTCCAGAGCGTGCCTGCGGCAAACGAGGCGGCGGCGCTGCGCCGGCTGCCGGTCATTGCGCTCGAGCTGGAGGACGAGGCGCTGCGCGCGCTGCGCCGGGCCGGGCTGCGCACCATCGGCGATCTGGCCGGGCGGCCGCGTGCGCCGCTGGCGGCACGGTTCGGGGCGGAGGTGACCGACCGGCTCGACCGGCTGCTCGGGCTGGCTGACAGCCGCATCACCCCGCGTCGCCCGCCCCCGGCGCTGCGGTTCGAACGGCGCTTTGCCGAACCGCTCGGCCTGGCCGACAGCCTGATGACCGTGATCGGCGAGCTGGCGGCCGAGGCGGCGGCGGCGCTGGCCGCGCGCGACCGGGGCGGGCGCTGCTTCTTGCTGCGCTGCTATCGTTGCGATGGCCATGTCCGCCAGCTGATGGTCGACACCAGCCTGCCCAGCCGCGATCCGGCGCTGGTCATGCGGCTGCTGCGCGAACGCATCGACGCGCTGGCCGATCCGCTCGATCCCGGTTTCGGGTTCGACATGGTGGCACTCGACATTCCCCGTGTTGAACCGCTCGCCCCGACCCAGCTGGCGCTGGAGGGCGGGGCGGTGCGCGAGGCCGAACTGGCCGGGCTGATCGACCGGCTGGCCGCGCGCCATGGCCGGGCGCGGCTGCGCCGGCTGGTGCCCGGCGACAGCCATGTCCCCGAACAGGGCGTGCTCAGCCTGCCCGCCGCCGAACGCCCGGCCCCCGCGCCATGGACGGCCCCCGCGCCCGGCGAGCCGCCGCTGCGCCCGCTGCATCTGTTCGATCCGCCCCAGCCGATCGAGGTGGTGGCCGCGGTGCCCGAAGGGCCGCCGCGCCGGTTCCGCTGGAAGGGCAATGTGCATGATGTCGTGCGCTATGACGGGCCGGAGAGGATCGCGCCCGAATGGTGGCGGTTGACCGGGGCCGAGGGGCGGACCCGCGACTATTTCCGGATCGAGGATGCGCGCGGGCGGCGTTACTGGCTGTTCCGCCACGGGCTTTACGGCCGCGAGACACCGGCCCCGCGCTGGTTCCTGCACGGGCTGTTCGCGTGACGCCGGGCTTTGCCGAACTGGCGGCGGCGACCAATTTCTCGTTCCTGCGCGGCGCGTCGCATCCGGCGGAAATGGTCGCGCGGGCGATCGGGCTGGGCTGTGCCGGGTTGGGCATTGCCGATCGCAACAGCGTTGCAGGGGTGGTGCGCGCCCATGTCGCGCTGCGCGAGGCGCGGGAACGGGCGGCGGCCGACGGCGTCATGCTCCCCGATTTCCGGCTGGTCGTCGGCGCGCGGCTGGCCTTTGCCGACGGGACGCCCGACATTATCGCCTATCCGGCGACGCGTGCCGGCTGGGGGCGGCTAACCGGGCTGCTCAGCCTGGGCAATCTGCGCGCGGCCAAGGGCGAATGCATCCTGTATCTGGCCGATCTGATCGCCGATGCCGAGGATCTGCTGCTGATCGTCATGCCCGATGCGGCGGCGGACGGGGTTGATGACGCCGTGCTGCGCCGCCTTGCCGCGGCCGCGCCGGGGCGGCTGTGGCTGGGCGCGACGATGCCGCGCAGCGGCCGCGACCGGCGGCGGCTGATGCGGCTGGGCGAACAGGCGGGCCGGGCGGGGGTGGCGCTGCTGGCGACCGCCGATCCGCTCTATGCGCTGCCCGAGGACCGGGTGATCCATGACATATTGAGCTGCATCCGCATGGGCACCACCGTCATGGCGGCAGGACGGCGGCTGCTGCCCAATGCCGAGCGGCATCTGCACGGGCCGGCGGAGATGGCGCGGCTGTTCGCCGCCCGGCCCGATGCGCTGGCGGCGGGCCTTGACCTGATCGACCGGATCTCCTTCTCGCTCGACGATCTGCGCTATTGCTATCCCAACGAGCCGGTGCCCGAGGGCTGGGACGCGCAGGGCTGGCTGGAACATATGGTGCGGCAGGCGGCGCTGGCGCGTTACGGCGATCCGCTGCCCCCGCGCGTGGCGGCGATGCTGGCCGAGGAATTCACGCTGATCGCGCGCCAGCGTTACGCCCATTATTTCCTGACCGTGCATGATCTGGTGCGCTTTGCCCGCGCGCAGCAGCCGCCGATCCTGTGCCAGGGGCGGGGATCGGCGGCGAACTCGATCGTCTGCTTCCTGCTGGGCGTGACTTCGGTCGATCCGGTCGAGCACGACCTGCTGTTTTCCCGCTTCGTCTCCGAAGAACGCAGCGAGCCGCCCGATATCGATGTGGATTTCGAGCATGAGCGGCGCGAAGAGGTGATCCAGTATATCTATCGCCGCTACGGCCGCCACCGCGCCGCCATCGCCGCGACCGTCATCCGTTACCGCCCGCGCAGCGCGATCCGCGAGGTCGGCAAGGCGCTCGGCCTGTCGACCGACATCACCGCGCGGCTGAGCAGCACCATCTGGGGCAGCTTTGCCGACCGGGTGGAGGAAAAACGCTATCATGACGCCGGGTTCGACCCTGACGCGCCGGAGATTGCGCGGCTGCGCCGGATCGTCGACCGGCTGCTCGGCTTTCCGCGCCATCTGTCGCAGCATGTCGGCGGCTTTGTTCTGACCGAGGACCGGCTCGACGCGCTGGTGCCGATCCACAATGCGGCGATGGCCGGGCGCAGCTTCATCGAATGGGACAAGGACGATATCGACGCGCTGGGGCTGATGAAGGTCGATGTGCTGGCGCTGGGCATGCTCAGCTGCATCCGCCGCGCCTTTGATCTGATGCGCCGCCACGGGCTGGGCGATCATGATCTGGAGGTCGATCTCAAGGCCGATGATCCGCTGGTCTATGACATGCTGTGCCGCGGCGACAGCATCGGCGTGTTCCAGGTCGAAAGCCGGGCACAGATCAACATGCTGCCCCGGCTGCGGCCGCGCTGCCTGTATGATCTGACCGTCCAGGTGGCGATCGTCCGCCCCGGCCCGATTGAGGGGGAGATGGTGCACCCCTATCTGCGCCGCCGCGCCGGGCTGGAAAAGGCCGAGCTGCCATCGCCCGCGCCGCCGCACGACCCGGACGAGCTGCGCACCGTGCTCGGCCAGACCTATGGCGTGCCGCTGTTCCAGGAACAGGCGATGAAGCTGGCGATCGTGGCCGCCGGATTTTCGCCGTCAGAGGCCAATCAGCTGCGCCGCGCCATGGCGACGTTCCGCAATGTCGGCACCATCCACCAGTTCCGCGACAAGATGGTGCGGGGGATGACCGCCAAGGGCTATGATCCCGATTTCGCCGAACGCTGTTTCCGCCAGATCGAGGGGTTTGGCAGCTATGGCTTTCCCGAAAGCCATGCCCTGTCCTTTGCCCGGCTGGTCTATGTGTCGTCATGGATCAAATGCCACCAGCCGGCGGTGTTCGCCTGTGCGCTGCTCAACGCCCAGCCAATGGGCTTTTACGCCCCTGCCCAGATCGTCCGCGACGCCCGCGAACATGGGGTGACGGTGTTTCCGCTTGATGTGAATTCAAGCGATTGGGACAATAAGCTCGAACCGGATAACAACGGAAATCTCGGCCTGCGCCTCGGCTTCCGTCAGCTTGACGGGTTTCGCCAGGCCTGGGCCGAGGCGCTGGTTGCCGCGCGCGAAGGGGGCGGGCACTTCGGCGCGATCGGCGATCTGGCGCGCCGCGCCGGGTTGCCGCCGGCTGCGCTCAGGCTGCTGGCCGATGGCGATGCGTTCGGATCGCTCGGGCTCGGGCGGCGCGATGCGCTCTGGGCGGCGCGACGGATCGCCGGGCCGGCGCTGCCGCTGTTCGCCGCCGCCGGGGCCGATGATCTGGGGGCAGAGGCCGATATGGCGCTGCCGCTGATGCCCGCACCGGAAGCGGTGATCGCCGATTATCAGGCGCTGCGCCTGTCGCTCGGCGCGCATCCGCTGGCGTTTCTGCGCGACCGGCTGCGCGGCGAGGGGGTGGCCAGCTGCGCCGACATCGCCGCCGCCCGTTCGGGCGCGCGGATGCAGGTCGCCGGGCTGGTGCTGGTCCGTCAGCGGCCGGGCAAGGGCAATGCGATCTTCGTCACGCTGGAGGATGAAAGCGGCATCACCAATGTGATCCTGTGGGCCAGCCGCTTCGAACGCTATCGCCGCGCCGTCATGGCGGCGCGGCTGATGCAGGTGGCGGGCGAGGTGCAGAAAAGCCGCGAAGGCATCGTCCATCTGCTCGCCGCGCGGATCATCGACCGCAGCGAGCTGATCGACGGTCTGGCCGACACCGAAGCGCGGACGCCGCGCGCACATGCCGACGAGGTCGACCACCCCCAGCCGCTGCGCACTGTGCCGTCCCCGCGCGCGGGCCATCCCCGCGACGCACGCCCGATCCTGCGCTCGCGCGATTTTCATTGAACGGCGGTCCGCATTGTCGGGCAGGGCCAGCCCGGAGACATGGCCATTGAGATAAGATATATTATATCGTATCGGGAGGTCAGCTGAAGCCAAGCGACCCAACAGGACCCTGCCATGACCGACACTGCGGACCGCCGCCTGCCCGTTACCGTGCTTTCCGGATTTCTGGGGGCTGGCAAGACCACGCTGCTCAATCACATCCTCGCCAACCGCGAGGGCAAGCGGGTGGCGGTGATCGTCAATGACATGAGCGAAGTGAATATCGACGCGGATCTCGTGCGCGGCGGAGAGGCGGCGCTGTCCCGTGCCGAGGAGGCGCTGGTCGAGATGACCAATGGCTGCATCTGCTGCACGCTGCGCGACGACCTGCTGAAGGAAGTGCGCGAACTCGCCCGGCAGGGCCGCTTCGACTATCTGGTCATCGAAAGCACGGGCATTTCCGAACCGCTGCCGGTTGCTGCCACATTCTCGTTCCGCGACGAGCAGGGCGAATGCCTTGGCGATGTCGCCCGGCTCGACACGATGGTCACGGTTGTCGACGCCTTGAACCTGCTGGCGGATTATTCGAGCCGCGATCTCCTGTCTGCGCGCGGGCAGACGGCAGGCGAGGGCGACGATCGCAGTCTTGTCGGCCTGCTGGTGGAGCAGATCGAGTTCGCCGATGTGGTGATCGTCAACAAGGCGGGTGCCGTGTCGCCCGACAAGCTCGCGACCGTCAAGCAGGTGGTGGCATCCCTCAACGCGGATGCGCGGATCATCGAGGCTGATTTCGGGAACATCGCACTCGATGCGATCCTCGACACCGGACTTTATGACGAAGAGCGTTCCGAACAGCATCCGCTCTGGGCAAAGGAGCTGTACGACTATGCCAGCCACCGCCCGGAGAGCGAAGAATATGGCGTCGAGAGCTTTGTCTACCGTGCGCGTCAGCCCTTTCACCCGGCGGCTTTTTACCGCCTGCTGACGGGCAAGGCGCTGGATCGGGTCATCCGCGCGAAAGGCCATTTCTGGCTTGCCACCCGGCCCGATTTCCTTGGCGAGCTGGCCATTGCCGGGCACCAGAAAAGCGTCAGCCGGATGGGGCGCTGGTGGGCGGCGGTGCCCAAGAACCGCTGGCCTGATGATGGCACGTTCGAGGCGTTCGTGGGTCGCCACTGGCACCCGGTGTGGGGCGACAGGCGGCAGGAGCTTGTGCTGATCGGCATCGGGCTGGACAGGGCGGAGATCACCAAGGCACTCGATGCCTGTCTGCTGCCGACCGACGCGTTCACGCCCGACAAATGGGCGCGGCTCAACGATCCCTTCCCGGCATGGGGCGAGGCGCAGACCGCGCTCGAGCCGGCGTGAGGGTTCCGATGCAGCCGGCGGTGCTCGAAGCTGCCGGTCTCACCATGCGTTTCGGTGAGGCAGTGGCGCTCGACCGGCTCGACCTCCGGGTCGCGGCGGGCGAGATTGTCTGCCTGCTCGGCGCGAACGGTGCCGGCAAGACGACGACGATCAACCTTTTTCTCGGCTTTCTGGAGCCTTGCGCCGGCGCCGCGCGGGTTGACGGGGTGGAGGTTGCCCGCGATCCAGCCGCCGCCCGCAAGAAGCTTGGCTATGTGGCCGAGGTGGTGGCCCTTTACCCGACCCTGACCGGCGCGGAAAACCTCGATTTCTTCGCCCAGCTGGCGGGCGAGCGGGTCGACCCCGGCCAACGCGATGCGATCCTGGCGCGGCTGCGCTTCCCCGACGGCGCGATCGAGCGACCGGCCGGCACATATTCCAAGGGGATGCGCCAGAAGCTCGGCCTTGCCATCGCGTTGATGAAGCAGGCGCGCGCGATCCTGCTCGATGAGCCGCTGTCCGGGCTGGATCCCGCAGCGGCCAATGATCTGGTCGCGGTGCTGCGCGAAACCGCAGCAGGCGGCACCGCCCTGCTCATCTCCACTCACGACATATTCCGGGCCAAGGATGTCGCCACCCGGATCGGCATCATGCGCCACGGGCAGTTGCTGGCGACGATCGATCCCGCAAGCCTTTCGGCGAGCGAGCTTGAGGCGATCTACCTCACCCACATGGCCGAGCGCGCGGCATGAGCGTCGTCGCTGCAATCGTCGCCAAGGATTTCCGCGAGCTGCGGCGTGACCGGCGGGTCATCGTCATGGCGCTGCTGGTCCTTGCCCTGGGCCTGACCGCGCTTGCCACGTCATGGGTTCGCATCAATGCGCATGAGGCCGACCGCGCGGCCACCATCGCTGCAGACCGGATCACATGGGAGGGGCAGGGCGCACGCAATCCGCACAGCGCGGCGCATTTCTCCAAATGGGCGTTCAGGCCGCTGACCGCCGAGGCGGTGCTGGACCCCGGGATCGCGGCTTATGCGGGCAGCGCGGTGTGGATGGAGGCGCACAACCGCAATCCCGCCGTGGCGCGACCGATCGACGACCAGACCCAGATCCTGCTCAGCGGCGATTTCAGCCTTGCCTGGGTATTGCAGGCGCTGATGCCGCTGCTCGTCGCCGTGATCGCCGCGGGCAGTGTCGCGCGCGAGCGGGAGCGGGGCACGCTGCGGCTGATGCTGGCGAGCGGGGTCAGCCCCGGGCGGCTGGTGCGCGCCAAGCTGGCATCGGTCGGCCTGGTGACGCTGCTGCTCGGCGGCGCGATCAGCCTGGTGGGCGCGGTGGCCGCGGCGGGCGCGGGGCCGGTCGATCCGGTGCGGCTTGGCCTGTGGCTTCTCGCTTATGCCGTGTTTCTGGCGATCGTCGCGGCCTTGGCGGTGGCGGTGTCGCTGCGCGCGCGATCATCGGGGCAGGCGCTGATGATCCTGGCGGGGTTGTGGCTGTTCGCGATCATCCTGACGCCGCGGGCTGCCGTGGCGGTGGCCGACTATGCGGCACCGGCACCCACCAGCGAGCAGTTCTGGGCGGATGTCGCCGCCGCCAAGGCCGCCTATCCCAGCCCGTTTGCGGACGGGGCGAAGGCATTCGAGGCGAGGGTGATGGCACAATATGGCGTCACCCGGCTCGAAGACCTGCCGGTCAGCTTCGGCGGGCTGCAGCTGGAGGAGGACGAGCGGCTCGGCAACCGTGTCCATGACGAGAAGTTCGGCGCGCTTTTCGGTGTGTATCAAGCCCAGCGAGACTGGCTGCGCTGGGCCGGTCTGTTATCCCCGCTCCCGGCACTGCAGAACATCTCGATGGCGCTGAGCGGCACCGACATGCCGCATCAGATCGCGTTCCAGCAGCAGGCGGAACGCCGCCGCCGTTCGCTGGTGACGCAGCTCAACACCGACCTCATCAAAAACGGCGCAGGTGCCGATTTCGACTATGTCGCCGATCCGCAGCTTTGGGCGAAGGTCGAGGATTTCCGCTTTGTCCCTCCCACGCTGGGCGCAACGCTGGCGGGGGTGTGGCGCGAGGCGCTGATCCTGCTGGTGTGGCTGATCGTGGCTTTCGCGATCGCGCTGCGCGCGGCGCGCGGCCTGACCGGATTGGAGCGCTGACATGCTGCGGCTGATCGCGCTCGAACTGCGGATCGTCCTGCGCGACCGCGCGGCGCTGTGCCTGCTGGCAGTGCTGCTGGGGGCGCTGGCATTGGCCTGCCTGTCGGGGCGCGCGTTGATGCAGAGCCAGGTCGATGGCCGCGCCGCCGCGCAGGCGCGGCAGAACGAAGCAACCACCCAGCTGCGCGACCGGCTTGCCGATGCCGGGATGCCGCCGGAGGAGGCCATTCTCACCCCCTATCGCCTGCGCCAGGTGCTGATCGCGCCGCTGCCGGTGCTGGTCGATGCCAGCGCGGGACGGGCGCCGGTTGATCCCTATACCGCGACGGTGTCGATGCGGGCGACCAGGGATACGCTGTTCCAGCGCACCGGGCTGGACAACCCCGAACTGCTGGTCCGCGGCGGGATCGACCTGGGCTTCGTGGTCGTGGTGCTGGCGCCGCTGGTGCTGATCGGGCTGTGCTACGGCCTGTTCGCGGCCGACCGCGACAGCGGTGTCGCGCGGCTGATCCTGGCGCAGGCGGGCAGCCCGCTCAAGCTGATCGGCGCGCGCGTCATCCCGCGGCTGGTGCTGGTGCTGGCGCCGATCGTGGCGGCGATGCTGACGATGCTGGCAACCGGGCCGGATGTGGCGGGGCGCTGGCCGGCGGCGGGGGTGTGGCTGCTGGTGGCGGCGCTGTTCCTGATATTCTGGGCCACCTGCGCTGCCTGGGTCAACAGCCTCGCCGTCAGTGCCGAGGCGGCGGCCTTCATGCTCGTCGCCCTCTGGGCGCTGCTGACGCTGGTGGCCCCAGCCGCATGTTCCGCCCTTGTGCAGGCAAGCTATCCGCCGCCTTCGCGTTTTGAACAGATCGCTGCCGCGCGTGCCGCCGAGGTCGCTTCGACCGAAGCCTATGAGAATGATCACCCCGAAATCGCATCGGGCGCGTTTGCGGGCCGTCTCGCGTCGATCCGCAAGACATGGGACGTGGCGCAGAAGGTCGAAGCGGCGACCGCACCGATCGATCGCCGCTTTGCGGTGCAGCTTGCCGCGCAGCAACGCGTTGCCGAAACCCTGTCATGGGTTTCTCCCGCGCTGGTGGCGAGGCGCGCGCTTGAGCGGTCTGCCGGGACGGACGCGGCGACCGGGCAGGGCTTTCGCGCGGCGGGCAATGCCTATCTCGCCGTCTTTCGCGCCTATGGCGGCGGCTTTGTCGCGCGCGGCGCGATCATGCGGAGCGGGGACGCCGCGTTGATGCCGCGCTTCACATGGTCGCCCGGACGGGGTGCTCCCTGGCCTGAAATCGCGCTGCTGATCGGACTTGCCGGCGGCCTGATCTTGCTTGCAGCCCGTCGCTTTGCGCGCCTGAAACTGGCCTGATGCCGATGCGCAATGGCCTGGCATGGGCGGTGCTGGCGGCACCGGCATATCTTGCCCCGGTGCATTCCGCCGCTGCGCAAGCGCCTGCGCCGCCGGCCGAAGACGCGCCCGACGGGGAGACGCCGCAAGGCTCTGCCACGACACCGGCGATCGCGCTGGTCAACCGCTCTGAAGAGAACGTCATCACGCAGGCCTCGGATGCGTTCGGGACCAGCGTGGGGGATGAAAGCATCGGGCTGTATAACGGCGGCAATGTCCGGGGGTTTTCAGCCTTCGCCGCGCAGAATGTGCGGATCGAAGGGCTTTATTTCGATTCCCAGGGTGCCTTCAGCGACGCGGTGCGGGCAGGATCGACCATCCAGGTCGGCGTGTCCGCGCTTGGCTATCCGTTCCCGGCCCCCACCGGCATTGTCGACTTTTCCCTGCGCCGCGTGGGCGACAAGCCGGTTGTGAGCGCGCGCACCGGCTTTGGCGATTTCTTTGCCGCCTTTGCCACGGTCGATGCCGCACTGCCGCTGACCGGCGACCTCGATCTCAACATCGGCGCCGGGGTGGAAGAGTTCGTCTATCCCGATGGCGCCGACTTCTGGTTCGTGCGCTATGGCGGGGTTGCCCGCTGGCGGCCTGCCAAGGGCGTGGAACTGACCGGCTTTTACAGCCGGTATGACTATTTCGACGAAGAGACGACGCCGGTGATCTTCACCGCCGGCGCGTTTCTGCCGCGGCGCATCGCGCGCAATCGCTTTTTCGGGCAGGACTGGGCCGACTGGGCGGGCCATTCGCAAAACTTCGGCGGCATGGCGAAGGTCAACCGCGGACCGTGGCGGATCGGGCTGGGCCTGTTCTCGTCGCGCTTCACCATCGATCAATTCGGGGCGAATTTCTTCGCCAACACCCGGGCAGACGGCAGCGCTGAACGGCAGGTGCTGCTGGGCCGCGATCAGGTGTCGCAATCCTATTCGGGCGAGCTGCTGGTCGAACGCGGTTTCACCGAAGGCCCGCGCAGCCACCGCCTCATCGCCTCGGCGCGGTTTCGGCGGGTGGATGACGATCTCGGCGGCTTCGCCTTCCGCAGCCTTGGCCCCGGCATGATCGATGCAGCCGTTGCACTGCCCGAACCCGATGTCGCCTTTGGCGCGCTGACCCGCGACGAAATCCGGCAGGAGACCGGCGCGCTCGGCTATGCGATGCTCTGGCAAGGGCTGGGCGAGATCAACCTTGGCGTGCAGAAAACCCGCTACCGCAAGGAAGTGCGCGCGCCGGGGCGTGTCCCGACGGCCAACGAAGACAGCCCGATCCTGTGGAATGCGTCGGCAGCGATCACCGCGATCGAGGGGCTGGCCGTATATGCCGCCACCACGCGCGGGCTTGAGGAAAGCGGCACCGCCCCGGCCTTTGCGGCGAACGCCAATCTGACCCTGCCGGCACTGCGCACCCGCCAGGTCGAGGCCGGGATGCGCTGGACGCTGTCGAAAAACGTCAAGCTGATTGCGGGACTGTTCGACGTGCGGCGCCCCTATTTCGAGCTTGACGGCGACAATGTCTTTCGTGTGCTGGGCGATGTGAAACATCAGGGGGCGGAGGTTTCGCTGACGGCCCGGCCGCTTGCGGGGCTGAACCTGGTGGCGGGTGCGGTGCTGATGCGCCCGCGTGTCACCGGTGAGGCGGTGCAGCAGGGGCGGCTCGGCGAAAGACCGCTCGGCCGGGTGGGCACCACCCTCGACCTCCGGATCGACTATCAGCCGCCCGCCTTCGATGCCCTGTCGGTCGATCTGGGCATCAACTACACCGGCAGGCGCGCGGCAAGGATCGACAACGCGCTGTTCATCCCCCAGCGCGCGACCCTCGATCTGGGCGCGCGCTATCGTTTCAGGCTGGGCCGCACCCCAACGGTGTTGCGCACGCAGATCGCCAATCTGACCAACGTCTTTGGCTGGAACGTGACGGGCGGGGGCGGCTTTCAATACATTGCGTCGCGGCGGCTCAACCTGTCCCTGTCGGCCGACTTCTGAGGCCCGGCAAAGAGTCGGTGCGGCGCGGCCGCCCATCTGCGCCTCTCGCTGCTGGTCGATAGATGGCGGACAGGTGGGTGGCGGCGGCGTTCAGAATCTACCCCCGCTGCCCAATGTCGAACAGGGGATCAGGCAGAGCGCGCGCGGCGACCGGAAAGCTCTGGCGGCACATGTCGCCGCGATTGATCACTGGCGGGCCGAGCGCCGGCCAGGCGGCAACTGATCCGAAATGGTCACAAATCTGGACGCGGCTTGTCTGTTGACCCGCTCGACAAAAGGTTGACGGCCATTAACACTCCGCGCGTCAAAGGGGAGTTTGATATGATCAAGGGGTTGATCGCGGCTGCGGCCGCGCTTGTGGCGGTGCCCGCGCAGGCGGCGGATGTCGATCCGCTGACGTTCGGGGCTGTGTCCGACAGCTTCACACGCATCGGCACGCCGAGCGACCAGAACATCTTTTTCAGCGGCGGCATTCTCCGCGCATGGCTGCTGACCTTCAACCGGGCGCGCTTGCCCGCTTTCGACCCGAGCGCCGATTTTACCCTGAACAACGTCACTCCGGCGCTGGGCAGCGGCGGGGGCGTCGACAATATCACGCTCAGCTACAGCACGGCGCTCGACCGGATGACGGTGTTCGGCGCGGCCGCGGGCGAGGATATCGACCAGAACGCTAACGACGTGTTTTTCACCATCGACAACGTGTTTCGCGGCACCGCGACGGTCGGGCAGATCAGGTTTTCGAGTTCCCAGAGTGCGGGCGGCTTCTGGCAGTCCAATTATCAGTTCGCAGCCGTCCCTGAGCCGGCCAGCTGGGCAATGATGATCGGCGGCTTCGGCCTTGCCGGCGCGGCGGTGCGGCGTCGCCGTGTCAGCCTCGGCTTCGCCTGAACGGCGCGCGGATCGGGGCCAGACAAAGGCCCCGATCCGCGACGTGCCGGCCACGCCCTCGATGCCGGTCGTGTCCCAGTTGCCTTGTCGGCCACTTTGACTGTCTCGCGAGAGAAGCCCCGGCCGAATAGCGCATGTCGCGGCCGGCGGCGCTGGTCCCTGACAAAGTGCCACCGGACTACGGCCGGTTGGCGCAGTGGCATCATGGCGGACAGGGTGTCCCCAAAACTGTCGTCCCGATACATCCGCTGGCATTTAGAAAAATGCAGAAAACCGAAGATAATCCGGCCAATCCAACTCTGTTCCCGTCCCGTTCCATTCGGTTGCGTTCCCATAAATCCGGCGTATTATCGGGGAACGGATTTGGGAACGGAGACGCCAGCCATGCCCCGCAAGCTCAGCAACGCCCTAACGCCATTGGCGGTCAAGAACGCGAAGCCCGGACGCCACGCGGACGGGGGCGGGCTGCACTTGCTGGTGAAAGAAACCGGCGCGCGGTCATGGGTCTATCGCTTCATGCTCAAGGGCAAGTCGCGCGACATTGGATTGGGCGCGGCTGGACAAGGCGGCATTTCCCTTGCCGATGCCCGCACGGCCCGTGATGCCTTGCGGCTCAAGGTGAAGGCGGGGATTGATCCACTGGAGGAACGCCAGCGGGAGGCCACAGAGGCGCTTGCGGCAGCTCAGGCGGCTGCAATTGCCGGAATGACGTTCAAGGCCGTGGCAGAGGCCTATATCGCCGCGAATGAGGCAAGCTGGCGCAATGACAAGCACCGGCAGCAATGGCGCAACACGCTGGCCAGCTACGTCTATCCCGTCATGGGCGACTTGCCGGTTGCCGAAATTGGCACGGCGCATGTGCTGAAAATCCTTGAACCGATCTGGCAGGACAAGCCCGAAACCGCCAGCCGCATCCGTGGCCGGATTGAAACCGTGCTCGATGCCGCCAAGGCGCGCGGGTATCGGGAGGGCGAAAACCCTGCCCGTTGGCGCGGCCATATCGCGCAAATCCTGCCTGCCCGTTCCCGGCTCACGCGCGGGCACCATAAGGCCATGCCGTATGAGGCAATTCCGGCATTCATGGCGAAGCTGCGCGAGCGGGAGGCAATGGCGGCGCTGGCGCTGGAGTTTGTCATTCTGACCGCCACGCGCACTAGCGAAGTGCTAGGGGCGACTTGGGCCGAAGTCGATTTGGACAAGGCAATCTGGACCGTGCCAGCGTCTCGCATGAAGGCGGGCAAGGAACATCGCATTCCCCTGTCCCCGCGCGCTGTCGAGATTCTGGAGGCCTTGAAACCGCTAGGCAAGGCCACCCTGTTTCCAGCCGACAAGGGCGGCAAGCTGTCCACAATGGCCATGTCGATGCTGCTTCGCCGCATGAAGCTGGAATGCACTGTTCACGGCTTCCGTTCGGGCTTCCGCGATTGGGCAGCCGAATGCACCGGCTATGCGCATGAAGTCTGCGAAATGGCGCTGGCCCATGTGATCGGCAACAAGTCCGAAGCGGCTTACCGGCGCGGTGATCTATTCGACAAGCGGCGGCGGCTCATGGCCGATTGGGCCACCTATTGCGCCAGCAACGGCGCGACTGGTGCCAAGGTTTCGCCAATCCGGGGAGCGGCGGCATGAACGAAGCACTTTCCCCCCTCGAACTGGAATTGGCAGCTTACAGTCCGCTGGAGTTGGCCGAACTGGACGATGCCGTTAGCATTTTACTGGAGGCCGCGAATGACGGAACGGCGATTTACGCTGCTGCCCGGCGCGCGGTTTACGCAACCCTGAGATTCGCAATCTCCAGATACCTAACGGCTGAGGCGGATGCCAGCCGCACGGCGACAATCATTCCGTTTCGGGGGCAGAAATGAGCGAAAAGGAGGACTTCGTAAGCACGCTGCATCTCACTGACCCTTGGATTGCGGCAATCACGCCAGAGAGGATAGCGAGCGCCCTTGACGGGTTCACCTTGCAGCTAGCAGCTGGATGGCATTTTCGGCGCTTAGCCCGCGCGATTCAAGATGTCGCCGATTTTGCAAGGGGTGATCGCCCGCAGAGTAATGCCGAAGCCATCAAGCAACTGAGCGGCTTGGCAAAGAAGGCTAAGGCACTTCACCAAGCCATTGCGCGCCTCGGCGACACAGCGGAGGCGGCAGCGTTCTGGGAGGTGTTTCGATACTTGGAAGGGCCGCAGAACCCTGATGGCGCGGATTACGAAAACGACTACTTGGGCTTAATGCACAAACCCTTGGAAACCATCGCTAACATTCTTGCGCGGGCCGCGTCTCAAGTTGGAACCCAGCCGGGCCAACCGCCCAAGTGGCGGAAAAGGCAAGGCTACGAGAGGCGGGTTAACTTCGCAATGGCACTAACACCAGTGTTCCAGAGCGCATTCGACACGCCAGCGCGTGCGAACAATTGGAGCGCGGAATATGGCAACGAACACCCTTGGCCCGAATTTTACCGACGTATCTATGTCGAGCTGTTTCCGGGCGCAGAGCGGCTAAATCTTCCCGAAGTGCTGCAAGAGGCGGCGCGTCAACTGCCGCATGTGGAGGCGATGAAACAATGGCTGGCCGGGCAGGAAGCTACTCTCCCCGAAAATTTCAGCGAATAGCTTCCTAGAGGGGCAACCCCCTCAGCAAATAGATGTTGCCCCGCAACGTTCGGGCGATCCCGCACGGACCTTGCGGGACACGTCTAAATGAAAGCATACGGCACTTTGCCCGAAGCTCAGCAATTCACGGGCATGTCGCGCACGCGACTTTATGAATTGCTCCAGCAAAACAAGATCACCGCTCGAAAGGCCGGGCGGCGCACGTTGATCTCGTTTGCCGATCTCGAAGCCTATCTGGCCAGCCTCCCGACCTATCAGGCGGGAGCATGAGCGATGGCGGCACATATGCAAAACCCCGGCGGTTGCATCGCCGGGGCTTCGCGCAATCAACTTGGCCGCTGGTTGCATTCCCCCTCTACCGCATCGGACTGGCAGGCTCAAACGCTTTCCTTCCGTTTCTGCCTGTCGCCTTGGATGGCGCGGGATATGGCGCGGCTCTGCTTTGGGGAGGGCCGTTGCAATGACTGAGCGGCCCTTTTCCGATCACCGGGCAGCCGCGCTTGCGCTGCTTGCCGGCAATCACCGGCTCAGCCGCAAGGCCGGGCAATTCCTTGGCCAGCTTGCGGTCGATTCCACGCCCATGAGCGAAGCGCAGGCCGATTGGCTGGCGAAGCTACTGGACCGCGCGGGCTTGCCGCCGATGGCAGAGGGGGGCGCGTAATGGGCACCTATCCCGACGCACCGGGGCACCGGAACGTGGAAACCTCGATTGCCGCTGCCGATGCCCTTGCGCCTAAGCTGGGGCGGCTCCAGCGCATGGCAGAGGGCGCAATCCGCGATGCTGGCGCGCACGGCCTTACCGCCGATGAACTGGCAGCGCGACTCGATATGGACCGCTGGTCAATCCAGCCGCGCACCAGCGAACTGAGGCGCAAGGGGCTTATCCGTGATAGCGGGCAGCGCAGGCCGAATAGCACCGGCAAGCTGGCCATTGTCTGGATTGCCGCATGATCGCTGCCGCCATGCCCAAGCCGCACAATAGCGCCCGGCATGGCGGCGCTTTGAAACTCCACCGGGATTGCGGTTTCGGTGGAGTTTCAATTGCACCGCTCCAGCCGCAATCGCCCATAAATCCGCCGATTGCCCGAACTGGCACGGCGCTTGCGAATAGTTACGTTACCTCTGGTGGGGCAGCCCTTTCCGCTGGAGGCACCGGCAGGGGCGGCGCGCGCAACCGTGCCGATCGGGAAAGCCATGCACTGACAGCCGCTCAGATTGGCAATCTCAAGGCCGCTGAGCGCCATGCCGAAAAAATCGGGCTGCCCTTTACCCGCATGATCTCGATTCACTGGCAGGCGGCTGGAGTGCCGTTGGCGGGCATGGCGAACGCGACCTATCGCTTTACCGATCTGCTGACAAAGGCACTGGCCCGGCATGGCAGCCGCACGGCATGGCTTTGGACGCATGAAAACGTCCCCGGCAACGGCCATGACAAAGGCGGGCACTGTCACTTGCTCGCGCACGTGTCTGCCGATCTCGTGCCCGTAATTACGGCCCTGCAACGGGGCTGGCTTCGCCGCATCACCGGGCAGCCTTACCGGGCGCGCGTGATCCACAGCAAACCGATAGGCGGGCGGCTGGGGCTGGAGGCAGGCAATCCCGATCTCCACGCCGTCAATCTGGAGGCAGCGCTTGCCTATGTCCTGAAGGGGGCAAGCCCTGAGGCCGCGTCACAATTCGGCCTGGAGCGGCTGGAACCGGGCGGGCGCGTGATCGGCAAGCGTTGCGGCAACTCTCAAAACATCGGCGCGAAGGCGCGCAAGGCAAAGGACTGACAATGGCGAAAAAGGCAAAAGCCAATCCCGGCGATGGACTGGTGGCACCGGGCGAAACCGGCAAGCTCGAAGTCGAAAAGCGGACAGACGAAAACATCGGGCGGACGCTGGCCCGGATCACGCTGGACCCGCAAATCCGCAATGCCAATTTGGCAATGTCGTTCGGCTCGCAAATGTTTGGCGACCAGCTCAAGCCCGATATTGCCGAAAGCAGCGCGGCGCTGGCGGAGGAAATTCAGCGGGCCTCGAAGGGCGATTTGTCGCTGGCCAGCCGCATATTCACATCGCAAGCGATCTCGCTGGACGCGCTCTTTACCGACATGGCCCGGCGCTCAGGCAACAACATGGCCCAATATCCCGACGCGGCGGAGAGATACATGCGGCTGGCGCTCAAGGCTCAAGCTGCCTGCCGTTCCACGCTGGAGGCGCTGGCGAGGCTCCACAAGCCGCGCGAGCAAACCGTGCGCCATGTGTATGTGAACGAGGGCGCGCAGGCCGTTATTGCCGATCAATTCCACCATTACGCCGGGGCGCACCGCAATGCAGAATCCGCCGAACAACCCCATGCAGCCGGAACCGGCGCGGCTGGCAGCGGCCCCGCGATGCTTGGCCATGACGAGGCAGGGAACGGCTTGCCAGTCACCGGCGGTCAACGGCGCGAAGCGATGCCGGATGCACGGCGGCAAGGGCAGCGGCGCACCTGAGGGCAACCGCAATGCTTGGAAGCACGGCGGGCGATCTGGCGACACCTTGGCAGCCGCTCGATACATGAGGGAGATTGCGCGGCTGGTGCAGGAAAACGGCACCATGTTCGATCAATAGAGACAGGGTGATTGGCAGATTAGCGGCAGCGCGTTAGGCGTCGTTCAATATGTCGTTACCCTATCATCCTCGACCCGGAACTATCGTCGTCTGTGATTATGCCAAGGGCGGTTTTCGGCCGCCGGAAATGGCCAAACGCAGGCTTGCGGTCACAGTGTCGCCAAAACTGAAGCGTCGGAATGACCTTGTAACTGTGGTTCCGCTTTCGGTCACTCGACCTTCGCCCGTGGAGGCGTGGCACGTCGCGCTAGCGATTGCTGTGCCGGACCCGTGGGGCGACGTGCCTCGATGGGCAAAGTGCGACATGGTGGCGACGGTTGGATATGATCGGCTGGATTTGCCGCACTTCCGTCACCACGTTACCGGCACAAGGCAATATTGGCAGCATGAACTTTCTGCCGAGCTTGTCGCCGAATTGCGACGTGCCGTCGCCAGCGCGCTTGGCATCGTCATTGCGGGTTAAGCATTCTCGGATTATATACGCTGCGTTCCTGCGCTGCCGAAAGGCATCAGGCTTAAGTCCAAGGAAACTTGGCATGGCCCTCGGCGATAACAAGCAGGGGGTCCGTTCCGGCCCCGAGACCATTTGGTTTCGGGGCCGTTTTCGTTTTGGCGCATGCCGCGCGCGAGGCGAATGCGGGAGTGACGGGAAATTGATCGGCTCCAATGCCGCGCTTTTCGGCGCTTTCAGTCGATTGCACTTTGTCCGTCATTTTTGACGGGGAAGCTACCATTTCCGCGAGGGCGCGGATTCCCTGCATTTCCAGCCGCGATTTGTCGCGTAGAGTGTGTATCGAACTGCACCCGCGCCAGCCGGGAAACTACCCTGATTTGGCCTGCCCGATCTGCAATCCCATTTTAGCGGCATTGTGAGCCTAAGCGCCTAGCGCCCGATCTATCGGGGAGCGGTTGTGGGAACTAGGCCGATCTATTGAAAAAGTATCAACAAAATCAATGGCAATTGGCGGACAGGGTGGGATTCGAACCCACGGTGGGCTTGCACCCACGGCGGTTTTCAAGACCGCTGCCTTAAACCACTCGGCCACCTGTCCGTTCCGATTGCCGCTTATCGCTGCGCGCCGCCGCCGCAAAGGGGAAACATGTCGGGATCGGCGCTTGCGGGGGCAGGGCAGCCAACTGCGTGGCGGCAATGGCAGCGCAGGCGATCAGTTGCCCAGCCTGGTCCATTGCTGAGATCGGCATCCGACGCGCCCGATCAGGCAGCCCTTGCCGAGCAAGGTGTTGTCGTCGATCACGCTGATCGTGCCCGAGAAGCTTTTGCCGATATCGGGCACGAACACTTTGCCCCGCCAGATGCCCGCCCGTTCCTGTTCGAAATCCTGGAAGAGACGGGTGCCGATCAGGGGATCCGTGCCGCCTTTGCGGGCATCGGCCTGGGCCTTGGCGCTGGCCCAGATCACGATCCCGCACATCCGCGGGCCGCAGGGCTGCGCCCGGACATGGACGCTGTTCTGCGGGTTTCTCCAGATGCCGAAGGAACGGTCGGCGGCGAGGGCCGCTGTGTGCGCGCCCAGCGTGAACATTGCCGCAAACGCCAGCCCCCCGGCCTGACGCAGGGCGAGATTGTTCGCCAACATGATCCATTGTTTCAGGACGATCATGCTCCTCTCCTGTTCCGGGCTGGCACCGGCCGATGGACGGTCGGGCAGAATAGTGCCGATCATTATGGTCCGGTAACTAGGTGATGTTCCCGGCAAAGCCGTCAAGCCGCCATGTCCGGCCGCCCCGCCCGCGCCGAGAAGCCGCTTCATCATCGTGGCATGCGGCCGGTCATTGCTGGCGGCGGCACCCGCGATCAGTTATTCTCCCGAGTATCGCACACGGGTGCGACCGGCCACCTATGCGCTCTGCAAGGAGAAGCGGTATGGATGCGAAAACGGGAGAGATTGGCGGCGGCTGCCCGGTTCATGGCAGCGCGCAGATGCGCAGCCTGCTCGGGCGCACCAACCGCGACTGGTGGCCGCAGGCGCTCCAGCTCGACATCCTGACCGAGCAGGGCCGGAGCGCCAATCCCTATGGCGCGTCGTTCGACTATGCCGAGGCGTTCACGAAGCTCGATTATCCGGCACTCAAGGCCGATCTGGCTGCGTTGATGACCGACAGCCAGCCTTGGTGGCCGGCCGATTACGGCCATTATGGCCCGTTCTTCATCCGCATGGCGTGGCACGCGGCCGGCACCTACCGCACCGGCGACGGGCGTGGCGGCGCCAATTCCGGGCAGCAGCGGTTTGCGCCGCTCAATTCCTGGCCGGACAATGGCAATCTCGACAAGGCGCGCCGGCTGTTGTGGCCGATCAAGCAGAAATATGGCCGCCACATCAGCTGGGCGGACCTGTTCATCCTGGCCGGCAATGTCGCGATCGAGAGCATGGGCGGGCCGGTGTTCGGCTTTGGCGGCGGCCGCGCCGACGTGTTCGAGCCCGAAAGCGTCTATTGGGGCACGGAAGAGCAGTGGGTGAATGAAGGCGTCGCCACGCGCATCCACCCTGCCGAGGGACGCGCGCTCGAAAATCCGCTGGCGGCGATCCAGATGGGGCTGATCTACGTCAACCCCGAAGGGCCGCAGGGCGATCCGCATGATCCCGAAGGCATGGCGCGCGACATGCGCGAAACCTTTGCCCGGATGGCGATGAACGACGAGGAAACCGTGGCGCTCACCGCCGGCGGCCATGCGTTCGGCAAGGCGCATGGCGCAAAGCCGGCGGACAGCTTTGCCGGCGCGCCCGAGAGCGAAGATCTGCACCGCATGGGCTTTGGCTGGCTGGTCGATGCGGACGAGATCGCCGCTGGGCACATCACCACCTCCGGGATCGAAGGCAGCTGGTCGAACAACCCGATCCGCTGGGGCGGGGACTATTTCCGGCTGCTGTTCAAATATGACTATGAGCTGGTGCAGTCCCCGGCGGGGGCATGGCAGTGGACGCCGATCAACCCCGACCCGGAAGACCTTGCCCCGGACGCGCGCGACCCGGCGAAGCGCGTGCCGACGATCATGACGACCGCTGACATGGCGCTGAAGCTCGACCCGGAGTATCGCCGGATTTCGGAGCGGTTCCGCGACGATCAGGCGGCGCTCGACGATGCGTTTGCGCGGGCGTGGTTCAAGCTGTGCCACCGCGATATGGGTCCGAAGATCCGCTATCTCGGGCCGGAGGTTCCGGCCGAAACGCTGATCTGGCAGGATCCGGTGCCGGCGGGCACGATGCCGGCTGACGCCGAAATCGCACGGTTCAAGGCCGCGATCCTGGGCAGCGGGCTGACCGTCAGCGCGCTGGTCAAGGCGGCCTGGGCGTCGGCATCGACCTATCGCAACTCGGACCATCGCGGCGGCGCCAATGGCGCGCGGGTGCGGCTTGAGCCGCAGCGCGGCTGGGCAGTCAATGATCCCGACGAGCTTGAGCATGTGCTGGCCATCATCGAACGGCATCGCGGGCAGCTGAGCATGGCCGATGCGATCGTACTCGCCGGGTCGGCGGCGGTCGAACAGGCCGCAAAGGCCGCCGGCTTCGATGTCGGCGTGCCGTTCCTCGGCGGGCGCGGGGATGCCAGCGCGGCGCAGACCGACGCCGCCAGCTTTGCGCCGCTCGAACCTTTTGCCGATGGCTTCCGCAATTATCTGAAGACCAAGGCGCAGGTCCGTACCGAAGAGATGCTGGTCGACCGGGCGCATCTGCTGGGGCTGTCGATCCCGGAAATGACGGTGCTGGTCGGCGGGATGCGCGCGCTGGGGGCTGTGAGCCGCCATGCCCGTCACGGCAATGCGATTGGCGTGCTGACCGACCGGGTGGGGACGCTGACGCCCGATTTCTTCCGCAATCTGCTCGACATGGGCACGGTGTGGCAGCCGGTCGATGACAGCGGGGACGAGGAATATGTCGGCCGCGACCGGGCGACGGGGGCCGAAAAATGGCGCGCGACCCGCACCGATCTGGTGTTCGGCGCAAACTCCATGCTTCGCGCGCAGGCGGAGGTCTATGCCGAGGCGGGCAATGAGGAGAAGTTCGTGCACGACTTCATCGCCGCCTGGACCAAGGTGATGAACGCCGACCGCTTCGATCTGAGCTACGCAAAGTATCACGGCTGAGTGCAGCCCGCCCGCGCCGCCGGGACGGATCTGCGCGGCTCAACGCGTCACGCGATCACATGCCGCTCATCGGCTGGGATGGACCCTTTACAGAAAATCGGGTGTATCTCGCGTGCCGCCCGACGATCCGTCGCACAAGGTCGGTCGGCGCTTTGCCGGCGCGAAATGCGATATGCCGGCCAGCATGGGCGAGGCGACAGGGGGGATATCATGAGACTGTTCGGGAGATTGATCGCAGGCGTTTGTGCGTTCGCCGTGACGCCTGTGGCCGCCGAGGAGGGCTTTTACCAGTTCCCGAGCGCGCGCGGTGATGTGCTGGTGTTTGCAAGCGAAGGCGACCTTTGGCGGACCGGCCGCGGAGGCGGGACAGCCGTGCGACTCACCAACCATCCGGCCGAAGAGCGGGAGGCCCATGTCTCTCCCGACGGCAGGCTCGTCGCATTCAGCGCCGCTTATGACAGCGAGCGCGATGTCTATGTCATGCCAGTGGCGGGCGGCACGCCGCGCCGCCTCACCTTCGAGGGTGGCTTTATCCAGGTGATCGGCTGGACGCCGGATGGCCGCGTGATGTTCTCGTCCCGGCTTGCTGGCGGCGGTCAGGGCGAGGTGCTCTACACTGTCTCTCCGCAAGGCGGGGAGGCGACACCTGTCCCGCTGTGGCGGGCCACCGATGCGACCTTTGGCAGCGATGGCCGCACGCTGTTTTTCTCCCGTCGCGGCCTGTTCGCCCGCGCGCGTGACAATGCGGTGCTCTATCGTGGCGGCGGGATGGAGCAATTGTGGCGCTGGACGATGGGGTCTGACGCCGAGGCCGTGCGCCTGCTCGCCGATTTCGGTGCGCCGATCCGGCACCCGATGTCGGCAGCCGGGCGCATCTGGTTCCTGTCCGACAAGAGCGGCAAGGACGCATTATGGTCGGTCGCGGAGGATGGGAGCGACCTTCGGCAGGTGTCGCCCGACCTGCCCTTTCCGGTGCTGCATGCGAGCATCGACGGCGATACCGCCTTCCTCCAGAACGGAGCTGATCTTTACGCCGTGTCGTTGGCGAGCGGCCGCCTGAGCAAGCTTTCCATCGACCTTGTGACCGATCGGGAACAGACCCGTATCCGCGCGCTTGGCGAGCCGCTTGGGCAGCTTGAGGCGGCGCGCATTTCGCCGTCGGGGGAGACGGTCGCGATCACGGCGCGGGGGCGGGTCGCGCTTGCAGCGCCCAAGCAGTTGCGGCGCGTCGAGTTTGCTGTGCCGGTGGCGGCGCGCGCGCGGCAGGCCGTGCTGGGGGGCGCGGGCGGCAAGGCGTTCATGATCCTCGATCAGGGGGATCGCGGTGACATCTTCGCAATGCCGGCGGACGGCACGGGCGCACCGACGGCGGTGACCAAGGGGTATGACGCCCATATCTGGTCCTTCGCCGTGGCCCCTGATGGCAAGACATTGGTGGTCTGGGACAAGGCGGCGCGGCTCCAGAAGGTCGATGTCGCAACCGGGCGCGTCACGCTGCTGGCGAAGAACGCCACCGGCGACGATAGCCCGTTCCGCGACCTTGTCTTCTCGCCTGATGGCAAGATGATCGCCTATGCGGAGGCCTCGCCGGCAAATGGCGGCAATACCTCTGATCTCTACGTGCAGATCCTTGCAACCGGTGAGCGGGTCAAGGCGACATCGGGCAAGTATAACGACTATGCGCCCGCCTTCGCGCATGACGGGGCATGGCTGTATTTCCTGTCCGACCGCAATTTCGATCCGACGCCGGGCAGCCCGTGGGGCGACCGCAACATGGGCGTCGCCTTTCCCAAGCGTGGCGAGATTTACGCTCTCCAGCTCGACCCCGCGGCCAGGTTCCGCTTCCGCGAGGACAATGAGCTTACGGTGAGCAAGGAGGATCGCGAGAAGCGCGAGGCCGAGGCTGCCGCAGCCACGGGCGAGCGGGGCAAGGACACAGCCAAGGCCGGGGCAGAAAAGGCGCAAAAACCCGCCAGCATCGTGCTCTCCGGTCTTGCCGAGCGCCTTTACAAGGTGCCTGCCAAGCCGGGTGTCGGCGGGCAGCTGCTGGCCAGCGAGAAGTTCCTCTACACCCGTCGCGACGCAGACGGCGGCGGGGGCGGGGGCGGGGCCGGCGACGTGGTCGCCATCGCCATCGACAAGAGCGATCCCAAAGAGGAGGTCTTCGCCAGGGGCGCGCTCGACTTTGCGCTGGCCGCCAACGGCAAAACCGCGATGGTCGTCACCGGTGCGCCGGCCAAGCCCGTGCTGGCGCTGGTTCCGGCCGAGGCGAAGATGCCGGAAAAGCCTGCGCCGTTCCTGTTGCGGCTCGACGATTGGCGGCTGATCGTCGATCCGAGGGCGGAATGGCGGCAGATGTTCGTCGATGCCTGGCGGATGCACCGCGACTTCGCCTATGATCCGGCGTTGCGCGGGGTCGACTGGAGTGCGGTGCGCGCCGCACATGAGCCGATGCTCGAGCGGATCGGCCACCGCGCCGAACTCAACACGATCCTTGGCCTGATGGCGTCGCAGCTCGGCATCCTCCACAGCCAGGTGCGCGCCGGCGATCTGCCGGGCGACAGCGAGAACCCCGCCATGGCGTTTCTCGGGGCGAGCTATACCCCGGTCGCGCAGGGCCTCCGCATCGATCGCATTCTGCGGTCGGAGGACGATCTGGTGTCGCTGCGACCCCCGCTGCGCCGCCCCGGCGTCGATGTGCGTGAGGGCGACGTCATTCGGCTGGTCGATGGCCGTGCGGTCGCCTCGCTTGCCGATCTCCGGCTCGCACTGGCGGGCAAGGCGGGCCAGCAGGTCCGGCTCGATCTCGTGCGCGCAGGAACGACACTCAGCGCGATCGTGGAACCGATGACGATCCAGGGGCTTGAGACGGCAAATTATCTCGATCATGTCGAGGTAAAGCGCGCCCAGACCAGCACGCTGTCGGGCGGGAAGATTGGCTATATCAGCCTGCGTTCGATGGGATCGTCCGACATTTCAAGCTTTGCCCGCGACTGGTTTCCCCAGCTCGACAAGCCGGGCCTTGTCATCGACGTTCGCGGCAACAATGGTGGCAATATCGACAGCATCATTGTCGCCATGCTGATGCGCCGCGCCTGGGCGTTCTGGGCCAAGCCCGACGGAACCGGGACTGCGACGACCAACATGCAGAACGCATATCGCGGCCATGTCGCGGTGCTGATCGACGAGCGCACCTATTCGGACGGCGAAACCTTTGCCGGTGCGGTCAAGGCGCTCGGGCTGGCTCCGCTCATTGGCCAGCGGACCGCAGGGGCGGGCATATGGCTGTCGGATCGCAACCGCCTTGCCGACAATGGCGGGGTGCGGATCGCCGAGAACGCGCAGTACAGCATCGACGGGCGCTGGATCGTCGAGGGGTATGGCGTGTCGCCCGATCATGAGGTCGACAATCCGCCGGCCGCAACCTTTAAGGGCGAAGACGCGCAGCTGCGCGCGGCTGTCGCGCTGCTGGAAGCGAAGATCCTGCGCGAACCGGTGCCGACGCTGGTGCCGCGGCCACTCCCGACGCTTGGCACGCCGGGAGGTGACGTTTTTGCGCTTCCGCGAAGGTGATCACCATGCGGACACCGGAAAAACCCGCCTGAAGCGCTGGCGAGGCTTGATCGACCATAGCCGAAAGCGGACCGGCGCTTTGCGGGCAAAGGCGGTGAAGACGCCGGTGGGCAGCGACCACATCACCGCACCGTCATGATGGTGCAGGGGCATCCCATTGCATCCCGGCCCGTTGCCGCGCGCCACCACAAAGGGGCAGCAAGCCGGGACGGGCGGTGGCGGGGCTGCGACAAGCCATCTTCGCGCCCGCCCGCTCCTGTGGCAGGGAAGGGGCGAGGAGATGGCGATGGGCGGATCATGGCGCAGGGCCGCAGGGCTGTGGCGCGCGGGGCTGCGGGGAGGGGCGCTGACGGCGTTGCTTGCCGGGCCGGCGCTGGCGCAGCCGGCAGGCGGTGTTCCAGCGGCTCCGGGCCAGCCGGGCGTGGCGCAAATCGCCCAGGCCGGCGATCCGGCCGCAGCGACGCCGGGGGCTGGCGCAGAGGCGGGCTTTGCCGCGTTTCTGGCGCAGCTGCGTGCCCGGGCGCTGGGTGAGGGGGTGAGCGCGGCGACGCTCGATGCCGTGCTGCCGACACTCAGCTTCAACCCGCGCGTGATCGAGCTGGACCGGTCGCAGCCCGGCGGCAATCCGGCATCCACCGCGCCCGCCGCGCGCATTCCCGCCTTTGCGCCCTATCGCGCCCGCCATGTCGATGCCGCGCGCATCACCCGCGGCCGCGCGCGTTATCAGGCGCTGGCCTCGATCCTGGCGCGGATCGAGGCACAGACCGGTGTTCCCGCGCCGGTGATCGTCGCCATCTGGGGGCATGAAACCAATTATGGCAGCTATACTGGCGGGTTCGATCTGCCCCGGTCGCTCGCCTCGCTTGCCTATGAGGGGCGGCGGCGGGAGCTGTTCACCGCCGAGCTGATCGCGACGCTCAAGCTGATCGACCGGGGCATTCCGCGCGAACGGATCAAGGGCAGCTGGGCCGGGGCGACCGGGCATCCGCAGTTCCTGCCCAGCGTCTATCTGCGCGTTGCGCGCGACGGCGACGGCGATGGCCGCGCCGATATCTGGGGCAGCGAGGCCGATGCGCTCGCCTCCATCGCCGCCTATTTCGTCGATGCCGGGTGGCGGCGGGGCCGGCCCTGGGGCGTGCCGGCGAGCGCGCCGCCCTTTCTGGACCGGCAGGCGATTGCCGGGCGGCTGGACTCGCCGCGCTGCCCGCGCGTGCATGGCCGGCACAGCCGCTGGCTGACCGTGGCCGAATGGCGCGCACGCGGCGTCGTGCAGACCGGTGGCCCCGCGCTGGCCGATGACGAGCTGGCAAGCCTGATCGAGCCGGACGGGCCGGGCGCCCCCGCTTATCTGCTCACCGGCAACTATCGCGTGATCCTCGACTATAATTGTTCCAACTTCTACGCGCTGTCGGTCGGCCTGCTGGCCGATGCGGTCGTGCCCGCGTCATGATCCGTTCAACCCGTCCAGAGGTTCGATGCCCCGCCTGATCCGCCCGCCCGTGTTTCCGAGATTGACGGGGCCTTTGACGGGGCCATGCGCGTGACCGGCCGGTTCATCAGCCTTGAAGGCGGGGAAGGCATGGGCAAATCGACCCAGCTGCTGCTGCTGGCCGAGGCGCTGAAGGCGCGCGGGCTGAATGTCGTCACCACGCGCGAACCGGGCGGCACGCCGGGGGCGGAGGCGATCCGGGGGCTGTTGATGACCGGCGCGGTCGATCGCTGGTCGCCGCGCACCGAGGCGCTGCTGTTCGCCGCCGCGCGCGCCGACCATGTCGAACGGGTGATCCGCCCGGCGCTGGCCGCCGGCTGCTGGGTGGTGTGCGACCGGTTCATCGATTCCACCCGCGCCTATCAGGGGCTGGCCGGCGGGTTGACCGATGACGAGATATTGGCGCTGCACCGCGTCGGCAGCGAAGGGCTGATGCCCGACCGCACTCTGGTGCTGACCATGCCGGTGGCTGCCGCCACCGCGCGGATGGTCGCCCGCGACGGCGCCGATGCCGACCGTTTCGCCGCGCGCAATGACGGGTTTCTGGACCGGGTGGCGGAGGCGTTCGTGGCGCTCGCCGCGCGCGAGCCGGAGCGGTTTCGCCTGATCGCCGCCGATGGCCCGGCCGAGGCGGTGACCGCACGGCTGCTCGCCGCGCTCGACGATCTGACGTCATGACGGCGCTGCGCGGGCACGAGGCGCAGACCGCCGCCTTTGTCGAGGCGATGCGCGGCGGGCGGCTGCACCATGCCTGGCTGCTCGCCGGGCCGAAAGGGGTGGGCAAGGGCGGCTTTGCCCGTGCGGCGGCCGCGCGGCTGCTGGCCGAAGCCGCCGGCCCGCCGCCTGCGGGCGAGGGGCTGACGGTGCCCGCCGATCACCCGACCGCAAAGCTGATCGCCGCCGACGCCCATCCCGATTTCCGGGTGATCGAACGGCTGGTGCGCGAGGGGCGGGGCGAGGAACTGGCGCGCAACATCAGCATCGATCAGATCCGCGCGCTGATCCCGATGCTGGGCATGGCCCCGGCGCTGTCCACCCGCCGGGTGATCGTGATCGACGCGGTCGACGATCTGGAGCGCGCGGGGGCCAACGCGCTGCTCAAAAGCCTCGAAGAGCCGCCGGCGGGCACGATCTTCCTGCTCGTCAGCCATTCGCCCGGGCGGCTGCTGCCGACGATCCGGTCGCGCTGCCGGATTCTGCGTTTCCAGTCACTTGGCGATGACGTCATGGCAGCAGCGCTGGCCGATGCGCTGGCCGGGGCGACCCCGGACGAGCTGACCGCGCTGGTGCGCGCGGGCGGCGGCGCGCCGGGGCAGGCGCTGCGCTTTGCCGGGCTCGACCTTGCCGGGCTGGACGCGGCGCTCGCCCGGATCGCGGACACCGGCGATGCCGGCAATGCCGAGCGGCTGGCGCTTGCCAAGGCGCTGTCGGCCAAATCGGTGCAGCCGCGCTATCAGGCGTTTCTCGAGCGCGCGCCGGCCTTTCTGGTCGATCGCGCCCGCACCGCGCGGGGCGCGCAGCTCGCCGCGATCCTGGGCGAATGGGAACGCGCGCGCGATCTTGCCGCCAGCGCATTGCCGCTGTCGCTCGACCCGCAGGCGACGGTATTTCAACTGTGCGGCCATGTGGCCGCGCTTGCCCGGACGCGCGCACACGCTAAAGGCTGACGGCCATGGCCAAGCCCTTTTATCTCACCACCGCGATCAGCTATCCCAATGGCCGGCCTCATATCGGTCATGCCTATGAAGCGATTGCGGCCGATGCCGTCGCCCGGTTCCAGCGCATGTCGGGCCGCGAAGTGTTTTTTCAGACCGGTACCGACGAACACGGGCTGAAAATGGTCCAGACGGCGCGCGACAAGGGCGTGGACGTGACCGCGCTTGCCGACGAGATGTCGTCTTATTTCAGGGCGATGTGCGACGCCCTCAATATTTCATATGATCGTTTCATCCGCACCACCGAGCCGGATCATCACGCCGCGAGCCAGGCGATCTGGAACGCGATGGCGGCGCGCGGCGACCTGTATCTGGGACGTTATGAGGGCTGGTATTCGGTCCGCGACGAGGCCTTTTACGATGAAAAGGAACTGGTCGACGGGGAAGGGGGCGTGCGCCTGTCGCCGCAGGGTACCCCGGTCGAATGGACGGTCGAGGAAAGCTGGTTTTTCCGCCTGTCGCGTTATCAGGAACCGCTGCTCGCGCTTTACCGCGACAATCCCGATTTCATCCGCCCCGAGGCGCGCCGCAACGAGGTGATCCGCTTTGTCGAGGCGGGGCTGGCCGATCTGTCGGTGTCGCGCACCAGCTTCGACTGGGGGGTGAAGGTGCCGGGGGCGGACGGCCATGTCATGTATGTGTGGGTCGATGCGCTCACCAATTATCTGACCGGCGCGGGCTATCCCGATGCCGGCTATACCGGGCGCTGGCCGGCCGATCTGCATGTCATCGGCAAGGATATTGTGCGTTTCCACGCGGTCTATTGGCCGGCATTCCTGATGTCGGCGGGAATTGCGTTGCCGCATCAGGTGTTCGGCCACGGCTTCCTGCTCCACCGCGGCGAGAAAATGTCCAAATCGCTCGGCAATGTCGTCGATCCGCTTGAACTGGCCGAACGGTTCGGCGTCGACGGGCTGCGTTATTTCCTGCTGCGCGAGGTCGTGTTCGGGCAGGATGGGAGCTATTCGGCCGAGGCGATCGTCACCCGCGTCAATGCCGATCTGGCCAACAGCTTCGGCAATCTCGCCCAGCGGGTGCTGAGCTTCATCGCCAAGAATCTGGGCCGGGTGCCGGGTGCCGGGCGCGGCGATGCCGCCGATGATGCGCTGCTCGATCTGGTCGCGCAGGCGACGCGCCACGACGTGCCGGCGGCCTTTGGCGAACTGGCGCTGTCGCAGGCGTGCGAGGCGTGGATGCGCGGCGTGTTTGCGTGCAACCAATATGTCGATGCCCAGGCCCCATGGGCGCTGCGCAAGACCGATCCGGAGCGAATGGAGGCGGTGCTGCGCACGCTGCTGCTCGCGCTGCGCGATCTGGCGATTGCGATCCGGCCGGTCATTCCCGGCTCGGCCGACCGGCTGCTCGACCTGCTCGGCGTCGCCGGCGACCGGCGCGGCTATGCCGATCTTGCCGACCGCGACTGGCTGGACAGCACGATGCTGGCCGCGCCCAGCCCGATCTTTCCCCGGCTGGATCTGCCGGCCGACGGGGAGGGGTGATGCGCCTCACCGACAGCCATTGCCATCTGAACTATGCCGGGCTGGTCGAGGATCAGGACGGCGTGATCGCGCGCGCGCGCGCAGCGGGCGTCGCGACGATGCTCAACATCTCGACGCGGGCGCGCGAATGGGATGATGTGATCGGCGTGGCCGAGCGCCATGACGATATCTGGGCCAGTGTCGGCATCCACCCGCACGAAGCCGATGCCCATCCCGAGATCGACACCGACCGGCTGGTCGCGCGCGCCGCGCACCCCAAGGTGGTGGCCATCGGCGAAACCGGGCTGGATTATTATTACGACCATAGCGACCGCGCGCGGCAGCAGGACAGTTTCCGCGCCCATATCGCCGCCGCGCGCCAGACCGGTCTGCCGATCATCGTCCACACCCGCGATGCGGAGGCGGACAGCCACAGGCTGATCGCCGACGAAATGGCGGCCGGCGAATATCGCGGCGTCATCCACTGTTTCACCGCCAGCCACGATTTCGCGGTGCGGATGCTCGACCTCGGCTTCTATATCTCGCTGTCGGGCATCGTGACGTTCAAGAACGCCCGCGACCTGCAGGAAACGGCGCGGATGATCCCCGAAGACCGGCTGCTGATCGAAACCGATGCGCCCTTCCTTGCCCCGGTGCCACATCGCGGCAAGCCGTGCGAGCCGGCGTTCGTGGCCGATACCGCGCAATTTCTCGCCGGTCTGCGCGGCACCGCTGCCGCGGCGCTGGCCGAGACGACGACCGCAAACTTTCACCGGCTATTTACCAAGGCCGCGCGGTGAAGGTTACCATCCTCGGCTGCGGCACGTCATCGGGCGTGCCGCGCGTCGGCGGGGATGGCAATGATGGCGATTGGGGCGCGTGCGATCCCGCCGAGCCGCGCAACCGCCGCCGCCGCGTCTCGATCCTGGTCGAAAGCGGCGACACGCGCATTCTGGTCGATACGACGCCCGATCTCCGGGAGCAGCTGCTCGGTGCCGGAATCGGCTGGCTGAGCGCGGTCATCTGGACGCATGACCATGCCGATCATGTCCATGGCCTTGATGATCTGCGGCCGCTGTTCCACCGCATGGGCCGGCCGGTTCCCGGCTATGCGCGGCCGAACACGGCGGCGGTGCTGCGGCGGCGCTTCGGCTATGTGTTCAGCGGCGAACCGGGCTATCCGGCGATTGCGACGCTCGATGCGCTGGGCGACGACATGGCGATCGGCGACATCCGGCTGCGCGTGACCGACCAGCCGCACGGGGGCATCACCTCGGCCGGGCTGCGCTTCGACAGCCGGGGCAAGTCGGTGGTTTATGCCACCGATTTCAATCGCATGACCGATGACATGCAGAGTCTGTATCAAGGCTGCGACCTGTGGATCGTCGATGCGCTGCGCCGCGCGCCGCATCCGACCCATGCCCATCTGGACGATGTGCTGCGCTGGATCGCAGAGGTCAGGCCCGGCCGGGCGCTGCTGACCCATATGGACAATTCGATGGATTACCGCACGCTCTGCGCGGAGCTGCCCGAGGGCATGGCACCGGCTTATGACGGCCAGCAGCTGGTGCTGGGATGAGCGGCGATCAATATGCCCAGCTGGCCGGGGCGGTGCTGATGCTGGTGCTGGTCGGCTCCGGCCTGATCGCGCGGCGGCTGCCGCTCGGCTCGCTGGCGCGCATGGCGGCGGGGTGGCTGCTGATCATCGGCGCGGTGCTGGTTGCCGCCAGCTACCGGGTTGAGCTGGGTCGGCTTGCCAGCCGGATCATGGGCGATCTGGCCGGCGAACAGGGCCGCACGGTCGGCGGCACGCTGCACGTTCCGATGGCGGAGGATGGCCATTTCTGGGTGCGGGCGCGCGTCAATGGCATCGAGCGCCGCTTCCTGATCGACAGTGGTGCGACGCGCACGGCGATGGGACTGGATCAGGCCCGCGCGGCCGGGCTGGATATTGCGGACAATGGCTTTCCAGTCGTGCGGGGCACGGCAAATGGTCGTGTCGAGGCGCGCCGGGCGCGGATCGCCGAACTGCGGGTTGGCCCGATTGTGGCGCGCGATCTCGCGGCGGTGGTCGCGCCGGCCTTTGGCGACACCAATGTGCTGGGCATGAACTTCCTGTCGTCGCTGCGGTCATGGCGGGTCGAGGGCCGGACGCTGATCCTCGAGCCCGAGGGTGCCATGACCACGCCCGAGGGGGCGTGAACCCGGTGCTGGACGAGTGCGTATTTTACATAATGTATATTATCGGGATATTCTCACGATGAGCGGAACGAGCGAGAGCGCCCCTGCCGGGCCCGGGACGGCCCCCGAGGCCACCGATCCGAAGAACGCCCCCGCGGCGCTGGCGCGGCTGGCCTCGATCATGGCGCGGTTGCGCGATCCGGAACGCGGCTGCGAATGGGATGTCGCGCAGAGCTTTGCGACGATTGCGCCTTACACCATCGAGGAAGCCTATGAGGTCGCCGACGCGATTGCGCGGCATGATCTGCCCGCGCTTCGCGACGAGCTTGGCGATCTGGCGCTTCAGGTGGTGTTTCATGCGCGCATTGGCGAGGAAATGGGCGCATTCGATCTGGCCGATGTGCTTTCGGGCATCAGCGACAAGATGGAGCGCCGCCATCCGCATGTCTTCGGCGACGGAACGACGCCCGGCTGGGAAGCCGTCAAGGCGGCCGAACGCGCCGCCGCCAGCGCCGATGCCAGCGCGCTCGCCGGCGTAGCTCAGGCGCTCCCGGCGCTGCTGCGCGCGGAAAAGCTGCAGAAGCGCGCCGCGCGCACCGGCTTCGACTGGCCCGACGCGGCGGGCGCGCGGGCCAAGATCCTCGAGGAACTGGCCGAGGTCGATTCCGCCGATGCGGAGGACCGGGCAGACGAGATCGGCGATCTGCTGTTCGCCGTGGTCAACTTCGCGCGCCATTTGAACATCGACCCGGAAGAAGCTTTGCGGGCAGCCAATCGTAAGTTCGAAACGCGCTTTCGGGCGATGGAGGCAATGGCTGAGGATTTCGCCACCCTCGACCTCGCCGCCAAGGAGCAGCTGTGGCAGCGCGCAAAGCACGAGACCGGGCACGGCTGATCCGATGCAATCGGATCAGGCACGGCGCTATACCGCGCTGCTGAACTGGCGTTGCCCGGTTTCGCGGTGGCGGTCGAAACAGGCAGCGATGCCGCGCGCATAGGCCAAGGCCGACGGGTCGATGCGGATTTCGCCCCTGCCCAGCGTCACCAGCCCCGCTTCGGCAAACGGCATCAGCCGGTCCAGCGCGTCGGCAAAACGCCCGGGCGGCAGCGCAGCATGGCCCCGGCACAGCAGATGTTCGATGATCCGGCCGCGCATCTGGTCCTCCCCGTCGCGCAGCACCCCGCGTTCGGTGGCCAGCAGCCCGGCTGTGACGTTCATCCGGTAACGGCCCGCACTCTTGTCATTCTGGACGATCAGCTGCGGAAACTGGCTGATCGCACTGGCCCCCAGCCCCAAAAGATATTGTGAGGGGTCATCGGTAAAGCCTTGGAAGTTACGGAATATCCTATCCTGCCGGACCGCCCGTCCCATCGGATCCTCTGGCTTGGCGAAATGATCGAAGCCGATCGGGAGATAGCCATGCCGGGCGAGGAGATGATGGGCGAACGCCGCCTGGCGGAACCGGGCATAGCCATCGGGCAGATGGCTGGCATCGATCCGCCGCTGGCGCGGCAGCATGTGCGGCACATGCGCATAGCCGAACACCGCCAGCCGGTCGGCACCAAGGGCAACCGACTGGTGGATGCTGTCCTCCAGCGCCGCGATGTCCTGCCCCGGCAGGCCGTACATCAGATCATGGTTGATCGACGATATTCCCGCCCTGCGCAGCGCGGCGGTGACGTCAGCGATCATTTCGGTGGGCTGCACCCGGCCGATCCGCGCCTGCACATCAGCCGCGAAGCTCTGCACGCCCAGGCTGGCGCGCTGGAACCCGCACGCGGCGAGCATGTCTCCCCACCCGTCGTTCCAGCTGCGCGGATCGAGTTCGGTCGACAGGATCGGGGCCGGCGCGTCGAACCGGTCGCGCAGCTGGGCGACCAGCCCGGCCATCGCCTCGGCTGAAATCGCATTGGGGCTGCCGCCGCCAAAGGCGATCCGCCCCACCCGCACCCATGCCGCCACGCGCCGCGACAGCAGGTCGATTTCGGCGCTCAGTGCGTCGAGATAGGCGGTCAGCCGGGCAGCGCGGTTGGCGGCACCGGTGTTGCACCCGCAATACCAGCAGATTTCATGGCAATAGGGGATGTGGAGGTAAAGCGACACCTCCGCCCCTGCCGGAATGGCCGCCAGCGCCGCGTCATGCGCGCTGCGGTCGACCCCTTCGGTGAACTCGGCGGCGGTCGGATAGCTGGTGTAGCGCGGCACCGGCCGGGCGAGCAGATCGGGATGATAGGGCCACATGGGCGCAGCTTCGCGCTCCCCGCCCCGACCAGCTATAGGTTGTTATACGGATCTCTTGCGGCCGGGCAGCGGCGCGTGACAGGCCGAGACGCAGGGCCGGTCGTCGCGCCTGCCGCCATCCCCGTCTCCGCCCAGCGGAATGCGGATCTGGCCGCCATTGCAGGTCGCGACCATGATGTGCCGCCCGGTGTCGCGCGCCGCCGCTGGCCAGGCGAGCATCAATATGGCCGCTATCGGCAGGATCGCCCGCCCGGTCATGGCCGTGGCTCCGTGCCGATCCCCGGCGTCATGGCGGCACCTGCCGCCTCCTCGTCGATCAGGATGCGCAGCGCGGCCCCATCCATATCGTCATATTGCCCGGCCCCGAGCGACCAGAGGAACGCCGCCAGCCCGCCCAGCCCGAGCAGCAGCGCGACAGGGATCAGAAAGGCAAGGCCGTTCATCGTGCACAGCTCCTCAGCCGCAGGGCATTGGCCACCACGATCAGCGACGAGCTTGACATGGCGATGGCCGCCACCAGCGGCGTGACATGGCCGAGGATCGCCAGCGGCACCGCCAGCGCATTGTAGCCGATGGCCAGCGCGAAATTCTGCCCGACGATCCGCCGTGTCGCCCGCGCCGCGCGCACCGCGCCCAGCGTCGGGGCGAGGCTGTCACCCATGAACACCGCGTCGGCCGCGGTCTGGCCGACATCGCTGGCCGAGGCCGGGGCCAGCGAGACATGACCGGCGGCAAGCGCCGGCCCGTCATTCAGCCCGTCGCCGACCATCAGCACATGATGCCCCGCCGCCTTCAGCCGGTCGATCGCCGCCAATTTGTCTTCGGGCCGCATCCTGACCTGCGCGGTCAGCCCGAGCGCGGCGGCAATGGGGCGCACCGCCTCCCCCCGGTCGCCCGACAGGATGCCGACATCCATGCCCAGCGCCTTCATGCCGGCGATGGTCGCGGCGGCATCGTCGCGCATCCGGTCGGCAAAGCAGAGCCGCTTGGGCGCGTCCTCGCCCAGCCGGAAGCCGGTTTCCAGCCCGTCATGCGCCGATATGCCCAGCCCCACCCATTCGGTGCGCCCGAGCCGCGCGACCAGACCGGCGGCATCGCCGCCGACGACCCGCCCTTCGACCCCCAGCCCCGGCGTTTCGCGCACATCGTCCAGCATGGCGGCGACGACGCCTGCGCGCTGAAGTTCGATCACGAGCGCGCGTGCAACCGGATGGGTGCTCGCCCGCGCCAGCGCCAGCGCGACCGGGCGTTCCGCATCCGCCAGCGGCAGCGCACCGACCGGGATCGGCCGTCCCAGCGTGAGGGTGCCGGTCTTGTCGAAGCGCACACAATCTGCCTCGGCCAGCCGTTCGAGCGCCGAGCCGTCCTTGATCAGCACCCCGCGCTTCATCAGCGCGCCCGCCGCCACGATCTGCGCCGCCGGCACGGCAAGGCCGAGCGCGCACGGACAGGTGATGATCAGCACCGCGACCGCGACGAGCAGCGCCTGATGCCACCCTGCGCCTGCGATCATCCAGCCGGCAAAGCTGAGCAGCGCGAGCAGATGCACGGCAGGCGCATAGAAGCGCGCCGCCCGGTCGGCGATCCGCACATAGCGCGAGCGCCCCTGCCCCGCCGCATCCATCAGCCGGGCGATGCCGGCGATGGTCGTGTCCGCGCCCGCCGCCGTCACCCGGATCGAAAGCGGCGCATCGATGTTGAGCGTGCCGGCCACCACGCGCGCGCCGGGCGCGACGGGCTCCGGGCGGCTTTCGCCGGTGATCAGCGACATGTCGAGCCGGCTGTCGCCGCCCAGCACCACGCCGTCCGCCGCCAGCCTTTCGCCGGCGGCGACGATCAGCGTCATGCCCGGCGCGATCTCGTCGGCGCGCCGCCATGCCGTCTGCCCGTCGGCCAGTTCGACCGTGCCGCCGGGGGCCGTCTCGCGCAGCAGCGCCGCGACGCCCGACCGGGCGCGGTCGCGCATCACGCTGTCGAGCACGCGCCCGACCAGCAGGAAGAACAAAAGCGACACCGCGCCGTCGAAATAGGCATGTTCGCCGCCGGTCACCGTCTCGAACAGGCTGAGCGCGGTCGCAAGGATCACGCCGATCGAAATCGGCACATCCATGTTCGTCCGCCCGCGCCGCACCGCCGCCCATGCGGAGGCGAAGAACGGCCGCCCGGCATAGGCGACGGTCGGCATCGCGATCAGCGCGGACAGCCAGTGGAACAGGTCGCGCGTCGCTCCGCTCGCGCCCGACCAGACCGACACCGACAGCAGCATGATGTTCATCGCCGCAAAGCCCGCAACCGCCATCGCGCGGATCAGCGTTCGGCTTTCGGTCGCGTCCTCGCGCGCGGCAGCGGCGGCGGCGATGGGCTGGGCCTCGAACCCGATCCCGGCCAGCGCGGCGCGCAGCTGATCGGGGGTCAGGTCGGGCGCATGGTCGATGGCGACGCGCCGGGTGGTCATGTTGACCCGCGCCGCGCGCACCCCGGCCATGGGCGCAAGGCCGCGTTCGATCTTGGCGATGCAGCCGGCGCAGCGCACACCGGGCAAAGCGAACTCGCTGTGCGACACCGCGACGGTCACAGCCGCAAATCCGCGGCAAAGCGCGCCGGGCCGGCGGCGTCACCCTCTGCCCCCCGGATCGTCGCGCGCAGCTGCCAGCGCCCGGCCGGCAGCCGCGCGAGCGAGCGGTAACGGCCCGGCTGCACCTCGACAAAACCAAGCGTCCGTTCGGGCGCGCGGCCGAGCGGATGGCTGGCCACCGCCTCCACCCGGCTGCCGGGGCGGCTGGTGATGACGACATGGCCGGCATCGGCGGCAAAACCTGCCTGCCAGCCGGCATCCTCCTGCGCCCGCGCCTCGGCCAGCCAGCCATTGAAGCGCTGCGAGGCGACATAGCTGTTGTCGACCACCTTGCCGCCAAAGCTTTGCGTCGCCAGCACCGCCATCGTCAGGTTGACGGCGATCACCACGGCGAAAAAGCCGATGATCGCCCCGGCCATGTGGCGGCCGGTGAACCCGCGCGGCGTGCCCCTGCCCGCCAGTCGTGCCTGTCTGCTCACCTGCCCTCCTCCGGCGTTTCGAACCGCAGCTCATCGGTATCGCCCGCCGGTTCACCATCGAGGGCGACCAGCCTCAATGCGTAGTTGTCCGGAGCGGTGCGCGGCGCGCGGACATAGATGCGGCGCTGCTCGACCTGATCGGCGGGCACGGTGATCGTCAGGCCGCGTGCGGCGCTGCGTTCGGTGGCGAGCGAATCCCACAGCATCCCGCCGGGCAGGCCGACCAGCTCGATCCGGACCGGGCGGGGCCGCGCCTCCATGTTGCGGACCTTGACCGTCACCGCATTGCGGATGTCGCCATCGGCCAGCCGCACCCAGAGCGGGTTGCGGTCGGGCGTCACCGACAGGTCAAGCCGGGTGCGCGCGCCGAGCGACAGCACCATCGCCATCCCGACGGCCGCCCACAGCCCGAAATAAAGCAGGGTCCGCGACCGCAGCAGCGTCCGCCGGATCGGCACTGGCGGCGCGCCGGCCGCTTCGGCGCGGCAATCCTCGAACGTCGCATAATCGATCAGCCCGCGCGGCCGGTCGATCTTCGCCATCACCGCGTCGCACGCATCGATGCACAAGGCGCAGGTGATGCAGGCCAGTTGCGGCCCCTCGCGAATGTCGATCCCGGTCGGGCAGACCTGAACACAGGCCGAACAGTCGATGCAGTCCCCGGTCGGCGCGCCCGCCGCCTCGGCGCGCTTTGCCCCATGGCTGCGCGGTTCGCCGCGCCAGTCCTTGTAAGTGACGATCAGCGAGCGTTCGTCGAGCATCGCCGCCTGGATGCGCGGCCAGGGGCACATATAGATGCACACCTGTTCGCGCATCCAGCCGGCAAAGACATAGGTGGTGGCGGTGAGCACGCCGACCGTGGCGTAAGCGACCATCGCCGCCTGCCCGGTCAGGAAATCGCGCGCCAGCGTCGGCGCATCGGCGAAATAAAAGATCCACGCCCCGCCGGTCGCCATGGCGATCAGCAGCCACAGGCCGTGCTTTGCCAGTCGCTTGAGGATCTTGGCCGGGCCGAGGGGTGCGGCGCGCAGCCTCAGCTGGGCATTGCGGTCGCCATCGATCCAGCGTTCGACATGCAGAAACAGGTCGGTCCACACCGTCTGCGGACAGGCATAGCCGCACCAGGCCCGGCCGACGGCGGAGGTGATCAGGAACAGCCCGATCCCGGCCATCACCAGCAGGCCGGCGACATAATAAAACTCGTGCGGCCAGATCTCGACCGCGAAGAAATAGAAGCGGCGATGGGCAAGGTCGACCAGCACCGCCTGATCAGGCGCATAAGGCCCCCGGTCCCAGCGCAGCCAGGGCGTGACGTAATAGACGGCCAGCGTCGCCGCCATGATCGCCCATTTGAGCCGCCGGTAAAACCCGTCCACGGCGCGCGGAAAAATGTCCGCGCGCCGTGCATAAAGGCTCTCGGGCGGCGGCGGCGGGGCCGGGCGCTGGCCCTTCCCCTTGCGCGCGGCGGTGCCGGCCCCGGCGGCGTTCATCGTCACTCCCCGCCGCCCAGGCTGTGGACATAGGCGGCGAGCATGTTGATCGTCGCCGCGTCAAGCTTGCGGTTCCAGGCGGGCATCACGCCGTAGCGGGCATTGGCGACCGTCTGGGTCAGCGCCGCGCGATCACCGCCATAAAGCCAGATCGCATCGGTCAGATTGGGCGCGCCGAGCGCGCGGTCGCCCTTGCCCTCCGCGCCGTGGCAGGCGGCGCAATTGTCGGCATAAAGCTGCGCCCCGCGCTGTGCGGCACGGCTCGGCGCTTCGGCCCCGGCAATCACCCGGACATGCGAGACGACATCGGCGATCTGCCCCGCATTCAGGATGCCGTCGCGGCCAAAGGCCGGCATTTGCGACATGCGGGTGGCCTCGTCACCCGGATGGCGGATGCCATGTTCAAGCGTGGTGTGGATCGCGCGCAGATCGCCGCCCCACAGCCAGTCATTGTCGTTGAGGTTGGGATAGCCGGGCGAACCCGCCGCCCCGGCCCCGTGACACTGGACGCAGTTGACCTTGAACGCCGCGCGACCGCCCTCGACCGCCGCGCGCATCAGCCGGGGATCGGCGGCGATCTGCTCGATCGGCAGGCTGGCGAGCGCCTGTTCGGTGCCGGCGCGGGCGGCCTTTGCCGCTGCCTGTTCCTGGGCGAACTGGCCCCGGCTGCTCCAGTCCAGCATCCCCGCCGTCGCGCTGCTCAGCAGCGGCACCGCCGGATAGGCGATCATGTAACCGACCGAGAAGATGATCGTCGCATAGAAGGTCCACAGCCACCAGCGCGGCAGCGGGGTGTTCAGTTCCTCGATCCCGTCCCATTCATGCTGGGTGGTTTCGACCGGGGGCAGTTTCGTGTCAGCCATGACGCGGTTCCTCGTCGCTCAGCGGAATGAGGCTGGCGTTCAGATGATGGGTCCGGGCACCGGGCCGGAAGGCGCGGATGACGGCGGTCAGAAAGACGATGACCAGGAAAAGAAGGCCGAAGCTGTCGGCCAGCTCGCGCAGCAGATGGTAGCTCATTTGGCCTGCTCCATCGCCGCCGCCTTGCGGGTGTCGACCAGCGTGCCGAGCATCTGCAGATAGGCGACCAGCGCATCCATTTCGGTCACCCTTTTGGGATCGCCGTCATAATCGCGCACCTGCGCGGTCGGATAACGCTTCAGAAACGCGCTGCTGTCGGCGGCGGGATCGGCCTGGGTGAACAGATCGGCCCCGGCGCTGGCGATCTGGTCGTCGCGGTAGGGCACGCCTACCCGGCGCAGCGCGGTCAGGCTGGCCGCCATGTCCGGCACCTTCAGCTCGCGCGTGGCGAGAAAGGCATAGCCGGGCATGATCGATTCAGGGACCAGTTGCTGCGGGTTCTTCAGATGCTGGACATGCCATTCGTCCGAATAGCGGCCGCCGACCCGGGCAAGGTCCGGCCCGGTGCGCTTCGATCCCCATTGGAACGGGTGGTCGTACATGCTCTCGGCCGCCAGGCTGTAATGGCCATAGCGTTCGACCTCGTCGCGGAACGGACGGATCATCTGGCTGTGGCAGTTGAAACAGCCTTCGCGGACATAGATGTCGCGGCCCGCCTGTTCGAGCGGGGTATAGGGCCGGACGCCGTCGACCTTTTCGATCGTCGAGTCGATCCAGAACAGCGGCGCGATCTCGACGATGCCGCCAATGGCCACGGTGATGAGCGACAGGACCATCAGCAGCGTGACGTTGCGTTCGATCCTGCCATGGTCGAGGATTTTGGTCGCCATGTCGGGGTTCCTTATTCAGCGGCGATCGCATGGCCCGGCGCCATGGCGGCGCGGGCGGGTAGCGGACGGTCGGCAGCGGGGTCATAGGGCGCGTCGTCGAGCGGCGCTTCGTCGCGCAGCCGGCCACGGATCGTCTGGGTGATGTTCCACACCATGAACGCCGCGCCGAGCAGGTAGAGCGCCCCGCCGGCCGCCCGGATCAGATAATAGGGCTTCATCGCGGCGACGACTTCGGCGAAGGAATAGACGAGATAGCCGTCCGCCCCATATTCGCGCCACATCAGCCCCTGCATGATGCCCGCGACCCACATGGCCGAGGCGTAGAGGACGATGCCCGCCGTCGCGCACCAGAAGTGCCAGTTGATCATGCGCAGCGAATAGAGCCGTTCACGCTGCCACAGGCGCGGCGTCATGAAATAGACGGCGGCAAAACTGATCATGCCGACCCAGCCCAGCGCGCCCGAATGGACATGGCCGATCGTCCAGTCGGTATAGTGCGACAGCGAGTTGACCGCCTTGACCGACATCAGCGGGCCTTCGAACGTGCTCATCCCGTAGAAAGCGAGCGCCAGCACCATCATGCGGATGATCGGATCGGTGCGGATCTTGTCCCACGCGCCCGACAGGGTCATCAGGCCGTTGATCATCCCGCCCCAGCTGGGCATCCACAGCATGATCGAAAACACCATGCCCAGCGTCTGCGCCCAGTCGGGCAGCGCGGTGTAATGCAGATGATGCGGACCGGCCCAGATATAGAGGAAGATCAGCGACCAGAAATGGACGATCGACAGCCGATAGCTATAGACCGGGCGTTCGGCCTGTTTGGGCACGAAATAATACATCATGCCCAGAAAACCGGCGGTCAGGAAGAAACCGACGGCGTTATGCCCATACCACCACTGGGTGAGCGCATCCTGCACCCCGGCAAAGGCCGAATAGGATTTGGCACCGACCAGGCTGACCGGCAGCGACAGGTTGTTGACGAGGTGGAGCATCGCCACGGTGACGATGAAGGCGATATAGAACCAGTTGGCCACATAGATATGCGGCTCGTGCCGGCGCACGATGGTGCCGATATAGACCGCCAGATACGCGACCCAGACCAACGTCAGCCAGATATCGACATACCATTCCGGCTCGGCATATTCGCGGCCCTCGGTGATGCCGAGCAGATAGCCGGTCGCCGCCAGCACGATGAACAGCTGATAGCCCCAGAACACGAACCGGGCGAGCGCGGGAAAGGCGAGCCGCGCCCGGCAGGTGCGCTGCACGACCCAGAAGCTGGTGGCGATCAGCGCATTGCCGCCAAAGGCGAAAATCACGGCCGAGGTGTGCAGCGGCCGCAGCCGCCCGAAGGTCGTGTATTCAAGCCCGAGGTTGAGCGCGGGAAACGCGAGCTGGAGCGCGATGTAGAGGCCGGCGATGAAGCCGGCCATGCCCCAGAACATCGTGGCGATCACGCCCAGCCGGATCAGATCATCGTCATAGCCGGCGGGTGCAGGCTTTGGCCGCCCGAGCGCCGGATTGCCCGCGCCGCGCGCGGTGACGAAGGCGGTGACGAGCGCGGCCAGCGCCGCAATCGTCATATGTGTCGCAAAGCCGGCATCGGCTGCGGCGATGGCGGCGGCGAGCGCGATGAGCGCCAGGCCGAGCCAGCCGAATGTCTTGAGCGTGAGAGTGACCATTCCCTTTTCCCTGCGCGAGCCGAATCCGGCGCCATGAAAGGGGGTGTTCGAGCCGAAACCGGCCTGTGTGCCCCGCTGAGCAAATCCCCTTTGCTGCACCGCGGCTGAATACGGTTATCTACGGATGAGGCCGGGGAAGGCCGACCGCGCGGGCGGCGCAGGGCGCAAAACGCCCAGCCCGCCGGCACAGGCGGACTTGGTCAACCCATTCAGAAACGGTCGTTTCGGGTCAGAACAGGCCCTGCGCGAGCCCGTCTTCGTCAAGATGGATTGCCTCGGCCGCCGGCTGGCGCGGCAGGCCGGGCATCGTCATTATGTCGCCGCAGATCGCGACGACGAACCCCGCGCCGGCGGCCAGCCGCACCTCGCGCACCGGCAGGACATGACCCTCGGGCGCGCCGAGCAGCGCCGGGTCGGCCGAAAAGCTGTATTGCGTCTTGGCGATGCACACCGGCAGCCGACCATGCCCGGCGGCTTCCCAGGCGGCGAGCTGGCTGCGGATCGCCGGGCCGGCCTCGACCCGTTCGGCCCGGTAGATGCGCCGCGCCACCGTCTCGATCTTGTCGATGAGCGGCAGATCATCGGGATAGAGCGGCGCGAACTGCGCCGAGCCGCCCTCGGCCAGCGCGGCGACGGCATCGGCCAGCGCGGTCGCCCCCGCCCCGCCCTCGGCCCAGTGGCGGCAGAGATGCATGTCCGCCCCTGCCCCGGCGGCTGCCGCGCGCACCGCGGCGATCTCGGCATCGCTGTCGCCGTGAAAATGGTTGAGCGCGACGACCACCGGCACCCCGAACAGGCGCAGATTTTCGATGTGGCGTACGAGATTCGCCGCGCCGCGCGCCACCGCGTCCACATCCTCGCGCGCCAGTTCTGCGCGGGCGACGCCGCCATTCATCTTCAGCGCCCGGACCGTCGCCACCAGCACGGCGACATCGGGCACAAGGCCCGCCTGACGGCATTTGATGTCGAAGAATTTCTCCGCACCCAGATCGGCGCCGAAGCCGGCCTCGGTCACCACATAATCGGCAAGGCCAAGCGCGGTGCGCGTGGCGATCACAGAGTTGCAGCCATGGGCGATGTTGGCGAACGGCCCGCCATGGACCAGCGCGGGATTGCCGGCGAGCGTCTGGACAAGATTGGGCCGCAGCGCATCTTTCAGCAGCACCGCCATCGCGCCATCGGCCTTCAGGTCGCGCGCCGTCACCGGCTGGCGCTCGCGGGTCTGGCCGATCACGATCCGGCCCAGCCGATCGTGCAGATCGGCGGCGTTCTCGGCCAGGCACAGGATCGCCATCACCTCCGACGCCACGCTGATGTCGAAGCCCGATTCGCGCGGAAAGCCGCTGCCCGGTCCGCCCAGCCCCTGCACGGTCTGGCGCAGTGCGCGGTCATTCATGTCGAGCACCCGCCGCCAGCTGATCCGGCGCACATCGATGCCCAGCGCATTGCCCCAATGGACATGATTGTCGATCATCGCCGCGAGCAGATTGTGCGCGGCGGTGACGGCGTGGAAATCGCCGGTGAAATGCAGGTTGATGTCGTCCATCGGCCCGATCTGGGCATGGCCGCCGCCGGTCGCGCCGCCCTTCTGCCCGAAACAGGGGCCGAGCGAGGGCTCGCGCAGGCACAGCATCGTGCGCCGCCCGGTCAGGTTGAGCGCATCGGCCAGCCCGACCGACATGGTCGTCTTGCCCTCCCCCGCCGGGGTGGGATTGATCGCGGTGACGAGGATCAGCCGCCCGCGCCCGGCCGGGGGCAGCATTTCGGGCAGGATCTTGGCCTTGAGGCGGCCATAAGGCTCGACCGCCGCCTCGGGGATGCCTGCGCGCGCGGCAATCGCGCCGATGGGCTGGAGCGGCGTTGCGCGGGCGATCTCGAGGTCGATGGTCATTGCGCAGGCGTAAGCGATTTCGGCAGGCGCGCCAAATCCCCCGCCGTTCAGCCCCGCGGCTGCTCCGTCCGGGTGAGGAAGCGGTTCCAGTCGGCATCCGACAGGCGCACGTCGAAGGCGACCCGGTCGTCGTGGATCGCGCTGCCCAGCACCTCGCCATGTTCGTGCAGCCAGGCCGCCCCCGCGCCATCGGCCAGCGCCAGATCGACATGGCGGACGCGGTTGCTCGCGGTCAACCGATCCGACAGCAGCCGCCTGAGCGCATCGACACCGTCGCCGGTGAGGGCGGAGACGAGCACGACATCGTCACGCCGCGCCGCCTCGGCGCGCACCGCCTCGCCGGCCTCGCCCAGCCGGTCGGTCTTGTTCCACACCTCGATGCGCGGGGCCTCGGCCCCGATTTCGGCCAGCACCTTTTCGACATCGGATGCCTGCGCGTCGCTGTCGGGATGGGCGATGTCGCGGACATGGACGATCAGGTCTGCTGATATCACTTCCTCCAGCGTGGCGCGGAACGCCGCGACCAGCTGGGTCGGCAGGTCGGAGACGAAACCCACGGTGTCGGACAGGATCGCCTTGTCCAGCCCCGGCAGGCTGATCTGGCGCATCGTGGGATCAAGCGTTGCAAACAGCAGATCCTCGGCCATCACCCGCGCCCCGGTCAGCCGGTTGAACAGCGTCGATTTGCCGGCATTGGTATAGCCGACCAGCGCGATCACCGGCCAGGGCGCGCGCCGCCGCCGGTCGCGGTGGAGGGTGCGGGTGCGCGTCACCGTCTCCAGCTCGCGCCTCAGCCGCGCCATGCGGTCGCGGATCATCCGCCGGTCGGCCTCGATCTGGGTTTCGCCGGGACCGCCCAGAAAGCCGAAGCCGCCGCGCTGCCGCTCAAGATGGGTCCAGCTGCGCACCAGCCGTCCGGCCTGATAATCGAGATGCGCGAGCTCGACCTGCAACCGCCCCTCGGCGGTGGCGGCGCGTTCGCCGAAGATTTCAAGGATCAGCCCGGTGCGGTCGATCACCTTGGCCTTGACCGCCTGTTCCAGATTGCGCTGCTGGACCGGGGTGATCGCCCCGTCGACGATCAGCAGCTGCGCGTCGTGCGCGGCGATGGCGGCGGCGATCTCCTCGACCTGGCCGCTGCCGAACAGCGTCGCGGGCTTGGGTGCGCGCACGCGCAGCGCGATTCGCTCACGCACATCGATGCCGATGGCAAGCGCAAGGCCGGCGGCTTCGTCCAGCCGCGCCTCGGTGTCGCGCGGATCGCCCTGGCGCAGGTCGGGATGGGCGATGACGGCCCGCGCGCCACGCGCAAACTCGTCCGGATCACGTTCAAAACCACTCATCGCCACCAGATAGGCACGATGACGCCCCGGCTCAACCGCGGGCGGATCAAGCCCGGCGCGGGATCAGTCGCCCTGATCCTGCTCTTCGGCCAGATTGAGCGGGTGCGCCGGCTGCACGGTCGAAATGGCGTGCTTATAGACCAGCTGGGTCTGATCGTCGCGGCGCAGCAACAGGCAGAACAGGTCGAACGCCGCAACCTCGCCCTGCAGCATCACGCCGTTGACGAGAAACATCGTCACCGGATCGCCGCTGCGGCGCACCGCGTTCAGGAACACTTCCTGCAGCAGCGCCGGGCGCTTGCCGTTTTCGGCAAAGGCGCGTTCGATGGGGGCGAGATCGACCGGCTGGGCAGGCATTACCGTCGAGATCGCATGCTTGTAGACCAGCTGCGAATTGCCGTCGCGGCGCAGCAGCACCGAGAAATTGTCGAACCAGGTGATGATACCCTGCAGCTTCACGCCCTTGACCAGGAACATGGTCACCGGCGTCTTCGACTTGCGCAGCGAGTTCAGGAACATGTCCTGAAGATTATTGACCTTGTCGGCCATGTCAGATCCTCCGCTCTTTCCGGCGGCTTTGAGGCCCGCCCAAACACAGGCGGAGCCAACATAGCGGCCGCGGTCCGTAACGTCGAGAGGCAGTTACGCCCCGCGCATTCCCCGTTCAGTCCTCCTCTCGCTGGTCGGCAAGGCCGAGCAGCTTGAGCTTGCGGTGCAGGGCCGATCTTTCCATCCCGATAAAGCTGGCCGTGCGCGAGATGTTGCCCGAAAACCGCCGGATCTGGATGCGCAGATATTCGCGCTCGAACGTCTCGCGCGCCTCGCGCAGCGGTGCGCCCATGATCGCGGTCGCGCTCGCGCTGGTCGCCACCTGTGGCTGGGCCGACAGGATTTCGGGCGGCAGCATGTCCAGCTCGATCCGGCCGATCCGGTCGCCCGGCGCCATGATGATCGTGCGTTCGACGATGTTGCGCAGCTGGCGGACATTGCCCGGCCAGTCATAGGCCTGAAGCGCCGCCACCGCATCGTCGGCAAGGTCCGGGGTCGGCACCCGCCGTTCGGCGGCATAGCGGGCGACGAAATGGTCGACGAGGGCGGGAATGTCCTCGCGCCGTTCGGCTAGCGGCGGCAGATGCACGGGAACCACGTTCAGCCGGTAATAGAGATCCTCGCGGAATTGTCCGGCGGCGATTTCGTCGGGCAGATCACGGGCGGTCGCCGACACGACACGGACATCGACCTTCACCGTGCGCTGGCCGCCGATGCGCACAAAGCTCTGATCGGTCAGCACGCGCAGGATCTTGGCCTGGGTGGTAACCGGCATGTCGGCAATCTCGTCAAGGAACAGCGTGCCGCCATGCGCCTGTTCAAGCAGGCCGGGGCGGCTGACCTCGCCGCCCTCTTCCACGCCGAACAGCTCCTCCTCGACCCGCTCCGGCGTCATCCGCGCGGCGCTGACGATCACGAACGGGGCATCGGCGCGCGGGCTCCACAGATGCAGCAGCCGGGCCGCCACTTCCTTGCCCACCCCCGCCGGCCCGGTGACGAGAACGCGGCTGCCGGTCGGCGCCACGCGCTTCAGCGTCGCGCGCACGACATTGATCGCCGAGCTGTTGCCGGTCAGTTCGTCACCCCCGCCGATCTGCGCCTTGAGCGTCGCATTCTCGCGGCGCAGCCGCTCGGTCTCGGTCGCGCGGCTGACGAGATGCAGCAGCCGCTCGGCCTCGAACGGCTTTTCGATGAAATCGGCCGCCCCGCGCCGAATCGCGGTCACGGCGGTGTCGAGATTGCCATGCCCCGAAATCACCAGCACCGGCAGCGACGGATCGCGGCGCTTGATCTCTTCGAGCAGATCGAGCCCGTCGAGCCGCGACCCCTGCAGCCAGACATCGAGCAGGACGAGCGAGGGCCGCCGGTCGCGGATCGCCTCCAGCGCGCTGTCGCTGTCGGCCGCGCCGCGCGCGGTATAGCCCTCATCCTCCAGCACGCCGGAGACGAGGTCACGAATGTCCTGCTCGTCGTCGACAATCAAAACATCGAGCGCCATTCCCGTCCTTCCATCACCATCCTGCCGCCGCGCCCGCGTCACGCGGCGCTGTCCAGCCCGTCCGTCCTGCCCGCCAGCGGGGCGAGCGCGCCGGGATCGAGGAGAATGCGGACCACCGCCCCGCCCCCGTCCCGGTCATGCAAATCGATCGTGCCCAGATGCTCCTCGACGATCTTCTTCACGATCGCGAGGCCAAGGCCGGTGCCGCGCGCGCGCAGCGTCACATAAGGCTCGAACAGCCGCGCCCGCTCGCCCGGCAGGCCGGCCCCGTCATCGGCGACCGTCACCACCAGCCGGCGCGGGCCTTCATCGGCAATCGTCAGTTCGACCGTGCCCGAAGCGGCACCCTCGCCCGAACGCCGGCCGATCGCCTCGACCGCGTTCTTGACGATGTTGGTCAGCGCCTGGCCCAGCTGGCGGCGGTCGCACACCAGCCCCGGCGCGGGATCGGGGGCGTTCAGGACAAAGCGGATGCCGGGATGCGCGACCTCGTGCAGGAACATCGCCTGACGGGCGATATCGACGATCGATTCGGCCGCAAACATCGGCTTGGGCATCCGCGCAAAGGACGAGAATTCGTCGACCATGCGGCGCAGATCGCCAACCTGGCGCACGATGGTCTCGGTCAGCCGGTCAAAGGTCGCGCGGTCGGTGGCGATGTCCTTGCCATAACGGCGCTGGAGCCGTTCCGCCGCGAGCTGGATCGGGGTCAGCGGGTTCTTGATCTCGTGCGCGATCCGCCGGGCGACATCGGACCAGGCGGCGCGGCGCTGGTCGAGCAGCTGCTGGGTGATGTCATCAAAGGTGATCACATGCCCGTGCGCATCGGCGACGATCTTGACGGCGAGCGTCCGGGTCTCGCCGTCGCGCACCAGCTGGACGACCGGTTCCGGATCCACGCCGTCGATCAGCCGGGCCAGATCGGGCGCAACCGCGTCGAGCCGCGCACCGACCGGATCGCCGGCCATCGCCAGAAACGCCGCCGCCGAACTGTTGATCAGCAGGATGCGCCGTTCGGCATCGATCGAGATCACCCCGGCGGTCACGCCCGACAGCACCGCCTCGGTAAAGGCCCGGCGGCGGTCGAGCTGGTCGTTGGCGGCAACCAGCGCCTGGGTCTGTTCCTGCAGCCGCTCGGTCATGCGGTTGAACGCAAAGGCGAGCGTGCCGATCTCGTCGCGCGAGCGCGGGGCCTCGACGCGCGCGGCCAGATCGCCGCCCGCAACCTTGCGCGCGGCATCGACCAGTTCGCCCACAGGCCTCACTAGCCGGTCGGCGACGGTCAGCGCGATCCACACCGCCGCCCCGACGATCAGCAGCGAGATCAGCAGCAGGGCGGCGTTGAAGCGCAATTGCAGGCTGCGCGAGCGTTCGAGCAGCGCCCGGTAATCGGTCAGCACCGCCGCCGCCCGCCGCGACTGCGACAGGGCATTCAGATCGGTCGCGCGCGAGGCATAGAGATAGGTTGGCGAATCCGGCAGCAGCCGCGTCACCGCCTCGATCCGGTCCATGCTGTTGGTCACGACCACCGGCACGCCCCGGCCCAGCTGGCGCACGATATCGGGCGACACCCGTTCCTCGACCGGCCGCGCATCGGGATTGACCATCGCCAGCGTCCGCGCCGTGCCGTCGGGCGAGATCGTCACGATGGCCGACTCGCTGAGCTTGCGGGCCAGCACCTGCCAGCCATAGCCCTCGGCAAACTCAGGGCTGGCCAGCCCCGCTTCGCGCAGGAAATCGCGCAGGTCGCCCGCCATCGTCACAGTCTCGTCGGCGACGTCGCGGCGCTTTTCGCGGTAATAGCCCTGGGCCAGCTCGCTTGCGTTTTCGAGCATCCCGCGTGCCCGGTCGGAAAACCAGAACTCGACGCCATATTGGAACAGCAGCGATGCAAAGATGACGACAAGCAGCGTCGGCACCGCCGCAATGGTCGAAAACAGCGCGACCAGCCGGACATGCAGCCGCCCGCCCCCGCCGACCGGCGAGCGCGCGGCACGACGCATCGCCACCCGCCGCCCGAGCAGCACGAGCAGCGCGATCGCCGGCACCAGATTGGCAACCAGCAGCAGCGCCATGAACGGCGGCGACAGCGGCGAATTGGCCGGCTGTCGGGCAAGCAGGAAATAGCTGGCAATGCCGATGGCGACGGCGGCAAACAGCGTCGCCAGTTCCAGCAGCGGCACATAGCGGGTGCGCCCGCGCGCCACCGCAAATGCCCGCCGCCAGCGAGAGATCGGACGCGGCGCCGCCTGATGCAAACCGGCATTCATCGTTGCATCATTACAACAGATCGTGGCGCGGGCAAGCACATGTTGCCCGGGAGCAACACTGCCCGTCAGCTGCGCCGGCGGGTGCGCTGCGGATCGATGCCGTGATCGCCCAGCTTCTTGCGCAGCGTGTTGCGGTTGAGACCGAGCAGCGATGCCGCACGCAGCTGATTGCCGCCGGTCGCGGCCAGCGCGGCGGTCAGCAGCGGCACCTCGATGGTCGCGATCACCCGGTCATACAGCCCGTCCGGGGGCAGGTCGGGATGATGTTCGGCAAACTGCGCCGCCAGCGCGCGTTCGACCAGTGCAGCCAGATCGGCCTGTTGCGGATCATCGGCGGGCTGGGCGGCCGCACCCAGATGGCGTTCGATCGTCGCTGCGCCGATGCTGTCCTCGCGCGCCAGCACGGCCAGACGCCGCATCAGATTTTCCAGCTCGCGGACATTGCCCGGCCAGCCATGCGCCGCCAGCCGGTCGAGCGCGTCGCGGCCAAGCGTCTTGCGCGGCAGCCCCTCGCCCGCCGCCTGATCGAGGAAATGATGCGCGAGCAGCTCGATATCCTCACGGCGGCGGCGCAGCGGCGGCACGTCGATCGGCACCACGTTCAGCCGGTAATAAAGATCCTCGCGGAACACCCCCTGCTCGATCAGGCGCGGCAGATGCTTGTGGGTTGCCGCGATCACGCGCACATCGGCGCGCTCCAGCCGGGCGCCGCCGACCAGATGATATTCGCCGGTCTGGAGCACGCGCAGCAGCCGGGTCTGCGCCTCGAGCGGCATGTCGCCGATCTCGTCGAGGAACAGCGTGCCGCCGCGCGCCTGTTCGAAACGGCCGGGCGTGCGCGCCTGTGCGCCGGTAAAGGCCCCGCGCTCATGCCCGAACAGTTCGGATTCGATCAGCTCGCGCGGGATCGCCGCCATGTTGATCGCCACGAACGGCGCGCCTGCGCGCGGCCCCAGCTCGTGGATCGCGCGGGCGATCAGCTCCTTGCCGGTGCCGCTTTCGCCCATCACCAGCACCGACAGGTCGGTGGCGACGACACGGGCGATGGTCCGGTAGACGTCCTGCATCGCCGCCGACCGGCCGATCAGCGGCATCCGGTCGAGCGGGGCGGTGCGCGGCGCAGGCTCGGCGCGGCCACGCGCCAGCAGGCCGCTGTCGACCGCGCGCACCAGCTCGTCGAGATCGAACGGCTTGGGCAGATACTCATACGCGCCGCGCTCGGTCGCGCGCACCGCCGTGGTCAGCGTGTTCTGCGCCGACATCACGATCACCGGAATGTCGGGGCGGCGCACCGCCAGCCGCTCGACCGCTTCCAGCCCGTCGCCATCGGGCAGCACGACATCGGTGATGAACAGATCGGCCCGCGCAATCGCTCCGGCAGCGGCGGCGATGGTGCCGACGCCGGTCACCGTATGCCCCGCCCGTCTCAGCCCGGCGGTGACCACTGTGCGGATCGCGGCATCATCGTCCAGAAGCAGGATATGGGCCATCACCCCCTCATTGCGCGCGCGGCAGCAGCAGGCGGAACACCGTGCGCCCCTCCTCACGCGAATAGCGCAGTATGCCGCCCATGTCGCGGGCCAGCTTGTCGGCCAGTGCCAGGCCCAGCCCCTGCCCGCCGCGCTTGGTGGTCACGAACGGTTCGAACAGATGCTCGACCAGATCTTCGGGCACGCCGGGCCCGTCGTCGCTGACGCGGATCTGGATCGGCAATGCGACGCGCCCGCCGCTGCCATCGGCCACCGACACGCCGTGGCGATAGGCGGTGGCGATCTGGATCAGCCCCTTGTCGGCAACCGCCTCGGCGGCGTTTTTCAGCAGGTTGATCAGCAATTGCGCGAGCGAATCGCGGTGGGTGAGCACCGGCGGCAGCGACGGATCATAGCGTTCCTCGATCACCGCATGGGCGGCAAAGCCCGACGCCGCGACCAGCCGGACATGGTCGAGCACGGTATAGAGATTCTCCGCCGCCAGCGGCACCGGGCGTTCATCGGTGAACTGCTGCATCCGGTCGATCAGCGCGGCGATCCGGTCGACCTCGCCGCGGATGAGGCGGGTGAGCGCGCGTGCCTCGCCGCGCACCTCGCTTTCGATCAGCTGCGCCGCGCCGCGAATGCCCGACAGCGGGTTCTTGATCTCATGCGCCAGCATCGCCGCCGCGCCGACCGCGCTGCGCCCCGCCCGTTCGCGCGCCGGGCCCAGCCCGCGCGTCACCGCCCCCTGTTGCAGCACCAGCACGCGCCAGCCCGGCCGGTCGAGCACCGGGCCGACAAGGAAATCGACGCGCAGCCTCAGCCCCCGCGTCGTCATCAGCGGCTGATCGTAAAGCGCCAGCGCGGCGTCGCTGCCGGTGCGGCGCACATAATCGAGCGGCGGCACGATGAGGTCGGACAGCGGCCGGCCACGCATCGTCGCGACACCGATATTGAGCAGGTTTTCCGCCGCCGCATTGGCCTCGCGCACCCGCTCATCGGGGTCGAGGACCAGAAGCGGGGTGGGCAATGCGGCGATGATCTCCACCGCCGATATGCCCGCCGCGCCGGAAATCAGGCCGCCGCCCGGCTCAGCCACGGGGCATAGAATTCGGCCAGCATCGCCAGCACCCGGTCCGCCGATGCTTCCTGATTCACCCGGTTGCGGAACTCGGCCGAGCCGGTCAGGCCGCGCGTGTACCAGCCGATATGCTTGCGCGCCATGTTGACGCCGGTCGTCTCGCCATAATGGTCGAGCATCGCCCGGTAATGCTCGACGATCAAGTGATATTGCTCCTCGATCGTCGGGTCGGGCATCGCCTGCCCGGTCGCGAACCAGCGCATCACCTGCGCGAGCAGCCACGGCTTGCCATAGGCACCCCGGCCGATCATCACCCCGTCCGCGCCCGATTGCGCCAGCGCCTGTTCGGCATCGGTGATCGAGCAGATGTCGCCATTGACGATCACCGGCACCTTCACCGCCTGCTTGACGCGCGCGACGAACACCCAGTCGGCCTCGCCCTTGTACATCTGGCAGCGGGTGCGGCCGTGCACGGTGATCATCTTAACACCCAGATCCTCGGCGATGCGCGCCAGTTCGGGCGCATTGAGGCTCTGATGGTCCCAGCCCATCCGCATCTTGAGCGTCACCGGGCGGCTGACCGCCTTCACCGTCGCCTCGATGATCGCGGCGGCAAGCGGCAGATCGCGCATCAGCGCCGATCCGGCATCGCCATTCACCACCTTCTTAACCGGGCAGCCCATATTGATGTCGATGATCGCAGCCCCGCGATCCTCGTTCAGCCGCGCCGCTTCGGCCATTTCGCGCGGGCTGCACCCGGCCAGCTGCATCGACACCGGTTCCTCGATCGGGTCCCAGGCGGCCTTTTGCAGCGACTGGCGGGTCTCGCGGATCATCGCCTGGCTGGCGATCATCTCGGTCACGTTCAGCCCCGATCCGTAACGGCGCACGATCCGCCGGAACGGCAGATCGGTGACGCCGGTCATCGGCGCCAGCAGCACGGGGCTTTCGATCCGCACCGGACCGATCTCGATGGGCTTCAGTCGCGACATGATGTGCCTTGAAAAGAGGCAGTCCCATAGCGGTGTCGGGCCTTTCCGACAAGGCGCAAGCGGTCTATCGCCCGGGGCATGACCGATATGATCGCAGTGATCGTTGCCGCCGGGCGCGGTGAGCGCGCAGGCGGCGGCCTGCCCAAGCAATATCGCGCGCTGGCGGGCATGCCGCTGATCGCCCATGCCCATGACGGGCTGATGCGCCATCCGCGCGTCGGCGGCGTGGTGCTGGTGGTGGCCGAGGGTGCCGAGGAGATAGCACATGCGGCACTCGACGGCAGGCCCGTGCTGGCGATGGTCGCGGGCGGGGCGACGCGGCGTGCCTCGGTCGCAGCGGGGCTGGAGGCGGTCGCAGGACTGGAGGCGGTCGCAGCGCTCGGGCACGGCGCGCGGGTGCTGATCCATGACGCCGCCCGCCCGCTGGTCCCGGTCGCGGTGATCGACCGGCTGGCCGCGGCGCTCGACGATGCGGCCGGTGCGGTGCCGGTGCTGCCGGTTGCCGACACGCTCGCCCGTGGCGATGCGGGCACGCTGGGCGACATCGTGCCGCGCGACGGGTTGCAGCGGGTGCAGACGCCACAGGCCTTCCGGCTCGACGCGATCCTTGCCGCCCATCGCGGCTGGGCGGGTGCCGAGGAACCGACCGACGATGCCCAGATGCTGCGCGCGCTGGGGCAGCCGGTCGCGCTGGTCACCGGCGACGCGGTGCTCGACAAGATCACCCACCCGGCCGATTTCGACCGCGCCGAGACCTGGCTGGCGGCGGCGAGCAGCTGGCGCACCGGCATGGGCTATGACGTCCACCGGCTGGGCGACGGCTATCCGCTGTGGCTGGGCGGGATCAACATTCCCCATGATAAGGGCCTGATCGGCCATTCGGATGCCGATGTCGCGCTGCACGCGCTGACCGATGCGGTGCTCGGCGCGATCGGCGATGGCGATATCGGCAGCCATTTCCCGCCCAGCGATCCGCAATGGCGCGGCGCGGCGTCGTCACGCTTTCTCGAACATGCCGCGCTGCGCGTCGCGCGTGCCGGCGGGCGGATCGAGCATGTCGATCTGACCATCATTTGCGAGGCACCCCGGATCGGCCCATATCGGGACGCCATCCGCGCGCACATTGCCGGGCTGTTGCGGCTTCCCGAAGGGCGGATTAGCGTCAAGGCAACGACCACGGAGCGGCTGGGCTTTACCGGCCGGGGCGAAGGCATTGCCGCCCAGGCCGTGGCCACAGTGCGGATCATCGACGCTCTGGCATGACCGGCCGGCGCCGCGTCACCTGCCCTTCGGCACGGTGCAACGCGGTCGCCGCAATCGCCGGTTATCCGGGGCCGAGGGAGGTTTTGGAATGACGGATTATCTGCTGCCCGAACAGCTGCGCGAGGCTGCGCGCGCGGTGATCGAGGCCAATCGCGCTGCCGGGCGGCGCATCGCGGTGGCCGAAAGTTGCACCGGCGGGCTGGTGAGTGCCGCGCTGACCGAGATTGCCGGGTCGTCCGACGTGTTCGAAACCAGCTTCGTCACCTATTCGAACGAGGCGAAGATGGACCTGTTGTCGGTCAGCCTCGACGTGCTCGAAACCTTCGGCTCGGTATCGGTCGCCGTCGCCTGGGCGATGGCGCAGGGTGCGCTCGCCCGGTCGCGCGCCGATGTCGCGGTGGCGATCACCGGCATTGCCGGCCCGGGCGGCGGCAGCGAGAAAAAGCCGGTCGGCACCGTGGTGTTCGCCCGCGCCGAACGCGATGCCGCGCCCGATCAGGTCAAGGCCGAGCGGCGCGAGTTCGGCGATCTCGGCCGGGGCGGAATCCGGCTTCAGGCGGCGTTGTGCGCGCTTGAGCTGCTGATGCCCGAGGCGTCGGTCGCGCCGGAATAAAGCGCAGCGGCCCGCGCCTCGAACGCGCCGATCATCTTGCGCAGCGCGGTGTCGAACATCTGGCCGGCAATCGCTTCGAACAGCCGGTTGCGGAACGCGAAATCGACGGTGAAATCGACCAGCGTGCCGCCCTGCCCGTCCGGCCGGAAGCCCCATTCGTTGCTGAGATGCTTGAGCGGCCCGTCGAGATAATCGACGGTGATGCGCGCCGGCCGCGTCTTGTGGACGCGGCTGGTAAAGCGTTCGCGCAGCGCCTTGAAGCCGACGATCAGGTCAGCGACCATTTCGGTCTCGCTGTCTGATCGCACCCGCACCGCCGCGACCCAGGGCAGAAACTCGCCATAGCGCGCGACATCGGCGACCAGGTCGAACATCTGCTCCGGCGAATAGGGCAGCTGCCGGGTCTCGCTGTGGCGCGGCACCGCGATCAGCGCCCCAGACGGGCGTTGCGCGCCGCGCGCAACCGCTCGAAATCCTCGCCGGCATGATAGCTCGACCGGGTGAGCGGCGACGAGGCGACGAGCAGAAAGCCCTTGGCGCGGGCAATCGCCGCATAGGCGTTGAACGCCTGCGGGGTCACGAACTCGGCAACCTTGGCATGGCGCGGCGTGGGCTGGAGATACTGGCCCATCGTCAGGAAATCGACATCGGCGGAGCGCATGTCGTCCATCACCTGATGCACCTCCAGCCGCTCTTCGCCCAGCCCGAGCATGATGCCCGATTTGGTGAAGATCGTCGGATCGAGCCGCTTGACCTGTTCGAGCAGGCGCAGCGACGCATAATAGCGCGCACCCGGCCGGATCGTCGGGTAGAGCCGGGGCACCGTTTCCAGATTGTGATTGTAGACGTCGGGCCGCGCGGCGACGATCGCCTCGACCGCCGCTTCATGCTTGTTGCGGAAATCGGGCGTCAGGATCTCGATGGTGGTCGACGGCGTCGTGCGGCGCAGCGCCTCGATCACCTTGACGAACTGGCTGGCACCGCCATCGGGCAGATCGTCGCGGTCGACCGAGGTGATGACGATGTGCTGCAGCCCCATTTCGGCGGCGGCGTCGGCGACATGCTGCGGCTCCTTGGGATCGACGGCGCGGGGCATGCCGGTCTTGACGTTGCAGAACGCGCAGGCGCGCGTGCAGACATCGCCCAGGATCATCACGGTCGCATGTTTCTTGGTCCAGCATTCGCCGATATTCGGGCAGGCGGCCTCCTCGCACACGGTCGCAAGGTTCAGCCGCCGCATCAGCGCGCGGGTCTCGGCAAAGCCGGTGCTGGTCGGCGCCTTGACGCGGATCCAGTCGGGCTTGCGGATGCGCGGCGCGCGCGGCTCGGTCGAAAGCGGTTCGGTCATGAGCGTGCAGATAGCGATCCGGTGCCGGCCTTGCCACCCCCGGCGCGCGGCCTTAACCGCAACCGTGATGAAACAGGGATTTGAGGCGCTGATCGCGGGCTATCGCCGGTTCCATGACTCCGGCTGGACCACGCAGCGCGAACGCTGGGCCGCCCTGTCGGAGGCCCAGACGCCGCAGGTGATGGTGATTGCCTGTTCCGACAGCCGGGTCGATCCGGCGCAGATTTTCGACACCTCGCCGGGCGAGATGTTCGTCGTGCGCAACGTCGCCGCGCTGGTGCCGCCGTTCGAACAGGGCGGCGGGCATCACGGCGTGTCGGCGGCGCTTGAGTTCGCGGTGACGCAGCTCCGGGTACGCGACATCGTCGTCATGGGGCACGGGGCCTGTGGCGGGGTGAGCGCCGCGCTCAGCCACCGGTTCGAATCATCGGCTCCGGGCGATGGCGGTTTCATCCATGACTGGATCGGCCTGCTCGATCAGGCGCGACAGCGCGTCTTGGCCGAACATGGCGACGGGCCGGATGCAATTGCGGCGCTGGAACGCGAAAGCGTGCGGGTGAGCCTTGCCAATCTGCGCAGCTTCCCGTTCATCGCCCCGCGCGAGGCGGCGGGCGCACTGCGCCTGCACGGCGCGATCTTCTCAATCGCGGACGGGGTGCTGAGCCTGCTCGACCCGGCGGATGGCGCGTTCAGGCCGCTGACGCCTGCCGGTTGATCGATATGCCGGCTGATCGATAAGCCGGCTGATCCAGATGGTGGCCGGCACCGCGCCCCGTGACGCGGTGCCGGCAGATCCGACTTACTTCTTGCCGAGCGTGAGGCCGCCAAAGCGCTTGTTGAAGCGCGCGACCTGACCACCGGCGTCGAGCAGGCGCTGGGTACCGCCCGTCCAGGCCGGATGGGCCAGCGGGTCGATTTCGAGGACCATGGTGTCGCCTTCCTTGCCCCAGGTCGAGCGGGTCTCGTAGACGGTGCCGTCGGTCATCTGCACCTTGATCATGTGATAGTCGGGGTGGATGTTCTTCTTCATGCGCCTTGCTCCGTCAGGGCTGGTTTCCGACCAGCCGGATCAATGGAAGGCGGGCCGGTAGCAGAACCGGCCCGGTGGTTCAACCGATGAGCGTTCCCGCCCTGCCTCAGGCAGGGGAGTCGGCGATCATCGCCGTGAACGACGCCTCGGCGGCGAGTTCGCCGTCGACCAGCGCGCGGCCGGCGAACTTGCACACCCGCGCGCGCTTCTGGACGAAGCTGACCTCGAGGCGCAGCAGCACCCCCGGTTCGACCGGCTTGCGGAACTTCGCATTCTCGATCGCCATGAAATAGACGAGCTTGCCCGTCCCCGCGAGCTCGAGCGTCTCGATCGCCAGCACACCGGCGGCCTGCGCCAGCGCCTCGACGATCAGCACGCCGGGCATGATCGGCCGACCGGGGAAATGCCCCTGAAAGAACGGTTCGTTGAACGACACCGCCTTGATCGCCGCGATCGACTGGTCGGGGACCAGGCTTTCGACCCGGTCCACGAGCAGCATCGGATAGCGGTGCGGCAGCGCCGCGAGCACGCGGGTGATGTCCAGCGGCCCGCGTTCGACCGCCTCACCGGCCATGATCAGCGGCCCTGAGGCTGCTGCTGGGCCGGCTGCTGCGCCGGCTGGGGCAGCGGGGTCACGCTGACGCTGGGCAGCTGGGTGTTGAGCTGGGCGAGCACGTCGTTGGTCAGGTCGACCGTCGGCGCGACTGCCAGCACCGACCCGCGGTCGAGCACGACGCTCGCGCCGCGCGCGGTGAGCGTGGCATCGATGATCGGCCCGAGGCGCTGGTTGATCTGCTGCAGCACATGCTGCTGGATCGAGCGCAGATTCTGTTCGCCGCGGCTCAGTTCCTCATTGGCCTGGTTCTGGCGGGTCTGGAGCGCCTGGATGCGCTGCTGGAGCGCGGCATCGGGCTGCTTGCCCTGCAGCGCCTGCACCTGGGTCTGGAGCTGCTGCGCCTCGGTCTGCAGCGGCGCGGCCAGCGTCTGCTGGCGCTGCTGAAGCTGCTGGACCTGCGCCTGCAGCTGGGTCTGCGCGGCGCGGCAGGCCGTGCATTCACGCAGGATGCGGTCGGTATCGACAACCGCGATGGTCGCGTTGGGCAGCTTCTGCGCGACGGCCGGAGCGGCGGAGAGCGCGAGCGCGGCAAGCGCGATGGTGGTGAGCTTGGTCATCAGAACTGGGTCCCTACGTTGAAAGTGATGAGCTGGGGATCGTCGCCCGGCTGGGTAACAAGCGCCTTGGCGATGTCGATACGCAGCGGGCCGAATGGCGAGTTCCAGTTGACCCCGAAGCCGGCCGACACGCGCGGCTTCCAGGTGTCGCCCAGAAACTGCTCGTCGAACGCCGGCAGCACGGTCGAGCCGGTCGGGCAGGCACCGCCGGCCGCCGGGAAGGACAGCTGGCCGGTTGCGATGTTGCGGCACTTGGCCTTGATCACGCCGTCCGCCGGATCGCGGAAGGTTTCGCGCGACGTCGTTTGCGGCCGCCTGACCCCGAACACCGAACCGATATCGACGAACAGAGACGGCCGGATGCCCAGCTCGCGGATCCCCGCGCCCAGCGGCAGCGGCATCTCGATCTTGGCGAGATAATAAGCGCGGCCGCCAAGCGAGTCGTCGGCGAGCAGTTCGCGCCGCCGGCCGATGATCGGCTCGCCATTTTCGTCCAGCTGGTAGCGCAGCACGCGCGGACCGACGCCGCGAATCTCGAAGCCGCGGAACTGGGGCTGGCCGAGGAAGAAGCGGTCGATGATCCGCACCGGCTCGATCGCATTGCCCTGCTCGTCGCGCTGGGTGCGGTTGAACGAGCGGATATAGCCGCCCTCCAGCCCGAAGTTCAGGACGAAGCCACGGCCGAGATTGACATATTTGTCGGCATTCAGGCGGCTGCGCAGATAACGGATGCTGCCGCCCAGGCCCGCAAAATCCTGATTCCAGGTGATGCGGCTGCCGCGGGTCGGGCGGATGCCATTGTCGAGCGTCGAATAAACGATCGAATAGCCGATCGACGAGGTCGACTGCTGGCCGATGGTGTCGCACAGGAAGCGCCCGGCCAGGAACGGATCGCAGCGCCCGCCGGTGAAGAAGTCCTGCGCCAGCGACACATCGTCGATGCTGAAGTTATAGCGCGCCTGGAACTGCATATATTCGGTCAGCGGCACGCCGAGGCGCAGCTGGAACCCGGTCGACACCTGGCTGTAGGTGGTGTTGCGCTGGTTCCCGCCGATAAAGTTGAACTGGTTGAAATCGCGCCGGAAGATATTGCCGCCAAGGGCGATGTTGCGATCGAGCAGATAGGGTTCGGTAAAGCCCAGTTCGACCGATTTGTTGAACTGCGAATAATTGACCGACGCGCTGACCGACTGGCCGCGTCCGCGGAAGTTGTTCTGCGAGATCCCGGCATTGACGATGAACCGCTCAAGGCTGGAGAAACCCGCCGAGAGCGTAAGTTCGCCGGTCGGCTTTTCCTCGAGGTTCGCTTCGAGAACGACGCGGTCCGGGCCGGATCCGGGTTTCTGCTCGATGTCGAACTTTTCCTGAAAATAGCCGAGCGACTGAATCCGGTCCTTCGAACGCTTGACGAGGAAGGCGTTGAACGCGTCGCCTTCCTGCAGGCGGAACTCGCGCCGGATCACCTTGTCCTGCGTGATGGTATTGCCGTTGATGTCGATGCGCTCGACATAGACGCGCGGCGTCTCGGCGACCTGGAAGGTCAGCTCCATCGTCCGCGTTTCGGCGTCGCGGTTGAAGTTCGGCTCGACCTGCGCGAACGCATAGCCGAGCAGGCCGGCGGTCTCGCTGATCGAGTTGACCGTGTCTTCGACCTGCTTGGCGTTGTACCAGTCCCCCGCCTTCATCGGCAGCAGCGACTTGACGAAATCGGGCTTGAAGTCGCGCAGCTCGCTTTCGACCTTCACCTCGCCGAATTTATACCGCTCGCCTTCCTCGATCACATAAGTGATGATGAAGTCTTCCTTGTCCGGCGTCAGTTCGGCGACTGCCGAGACGACGCGGAAATCAGCATAACCTTCGGTCAGGTAGAACTGGCGCAGCTTCTGCTGGTCATAGGCCAGACGGTCGGGATCGTAGCTGGTGTTGGAGCTGAAAAAACTGGTGATGCGCGTCTGCTTGGTCGCCATTTCGCCGCGCAGGCGATCGGCGCTGAATTTGTCGTTGCCGATTATGTTGATCTGGCGGACCTTGGATTTCGGCCCTTCGGAGATCGCATAGACGATATCGACCCGGTTCTGGTCGAGCATCACCATCTGCGGCTCGACGGTCGCGGCGAACCGGCCCTGACGGCGATACAGCTCGATGATCCGGGCGACATCGGCGCGAACTTTGGAGCGGGTGAAGATCTGCCGCGGCGCGAGGCGGATCTCCTTCAGGATCTTGTCTTCCTTCAGCCGCTTGTTGCCCTCGAAAATGATGCGGTTGATGACCGGGTTTTCCTTCACCTCGATCGTCACCACGCCGGCCGCGGTCTCGCGCACCGTCACATCGGCGAACAGCTCGGTCTCGAACAGGTCCTTGATCGCCTGATCGCCGACTTCGGCCGTGTAGAGCTGGCCGGGGCGCAGCTTCACATAGGACCGCACCGTATCCGGCTCGATCCGCTGCGAGCCGACGACATTGACCTGGGTGATGATGTCGCCCTGCGGCGCGGGCACGAACACCGGAGCGGGCGGCGGCGCGGCGGTGGACGGAGCGCCCACCGTCTGCGCGATTGCGACGGACGGGCAGATGGTGCCCGCAAGCAGGGCCGCAACCGCGCGTCTGCCAAATGGATGAAATGCTGTCGCCGTCACCAAAATACCCTTGGACGAAAATGAGAGTCCCGCGCCCACCGCGCGCCCTGCCCGATGGCGTCTAACCGATCAACCCCGCCAGCCCCCGCCAGAGACCAAAAGCCGCCAGATCGTTGAACGTCACGAACAGCATCAGCGACAGCAGCAGCACCAGCCCCGATCGATAGGCCCATTGCTGCACCTCGGCGTCGACCGGTTTCCGCCGCAGCGCCTCGATCGCGTAGAACAGCAAATGGCCGCCATCGAGCATCGGGACCGGCAGCAGGTTGATGAAGCCGAGATTGATCGAAATCAGCGCGATCAGATAGGCGAGACTGGTCAGCCCGGCGCTCGCCGCCTCGCCCGAAAACTGGGCGATGCGCAGCGGGCCGCCCAGCTCGCTCACCGGCCTCAGTCCGGTCACGATCTGGCCGATGCCGTCGACCATGGTGCGCATGATGCCGATCGTCTGGCCGACCGCGACGCCCGGTGCCTCGGCCAGCGACACCCGCTCGACCACCGGCGTCGGCGAGGTGATGCCCATGCGGCCGAATGCATAGCGATTGCCGAACCGGTCGGCCTTGTATTGCACCGCCGGGATCGCGGTGACGGTGCGCGTCCGGCCGTCGCTTTCGATGTCGAAGCGGATCGGCATGGCCGGCCGCGCGACGACATATTCGGCAATATCGCCGAAATCATCGACGGCGCGCCCGTCGACCGCGCGGATGCGGTCGCCGGCGCGGATGCCGGCGCTGGCCGCCGCGCTGCCCGGCTGGACAGTCCCGGCGACCGGGGGCGTGCGGTTGACCCCGACCAGCATGGCAAAGGCGGCAAGGATCAGCACCGCGACGATGAAGTTCGCCACCGGCCCGGCAGCGACGATGATCGCCCGCTGCCACAGCGGCTTGGCCTGAAAAGTCTGTGCCCGCTCCTCGGCCGGCAGTGCCAGCCAGGCCGGATCGGGTTCGCTGCCCGCGTTCAGATCGCCAGCAAAGCGGACATAGCCGCCCAGCGGCAGCCAGCCAAAGGTCCAGCGGGTGCCGCGCCGGTCGGTCAGCCCGAACAGCTCGCGCCCGAAGCCGATGGCAAACACCTCCGCCTTCACGCCGAACAGCCGCCCGGCGAGATAATGGCCCAGCTCGTGCAGGAACACGAGCGGGCCGATCACGCCAAGGAACGCGAGGACCGTCAGCAGCACGCCGGGAGACTGGGTCAATCGACAAACACCTTCATCGCGGCTTCTGCCTGCCTGCGCGCGGCTTGATCGATGCTGAACACATCGTCGATCGATCGCGGCGCGGGCGGATCATAGCGGCCGAGCGTTTCCTCGACAATTGCAGCAATGTCGAGAAAGCCGATCCGGCGTGCCAGAAACGCCGCCACCGCCACTTCATTGGCGGCATTGAGGATCGCCGGGCGCGCGCCACAGGCACGCACCGCCTCGCGCGCGAGCCGGAGCGCGGGAAAGCGGTCCTCGTCCGGGGCCTCGAAATCCAGCCGGCCGTGCCGGACGAGATCGAGCCGCTCGGCGCGCGTCGTCATCCGGTCGGGCCAGGCGAGCGTATAGGCGATGGGCGTGCGCATGTCTGGCGTGCCCAGCTGCGCCAGCACCGATCCGTCGACATATTCGACCATCGAATGGATGACCGATTGCGGGTGAACGAGAATCTCGATCCGCTCATGCGGCACCGGGAACAGCCGCGCCGCCTCGATCAGCTCCAGCCCCTTGTTCATCATCGTCGCCGAATCGACCGAAATCTTCGCCCCCATCGACCAGTTCGGATGGCGGACCGCCTGTTCCGGGGTCATGGCGGCCATTTCAGCGCGCGAACAGGCGCGGAACGGCCCGCCGCTCGCCGTCAGCAGGATGCGGGCCACCCGGTCGGGCCGGTCATGATCGAAACACTGCCAGATCGCATTATGCTCGGAATCAACCGGCAGGATCCGCGCCCCGGTGCGCGCGGCCGCCGCCGTCATCAGCGCGCCCGCCGACACCAGAGCTTCCTTGTTGGCCAGCGCGACGGTGCCGCCCGCCTCGATCGCCGCCATCACCGGCGGCAGGCCGGCACAGCCGACGATCGCCGCCATCGTCCAGTCCGCCCCGGCGCGGGCGGCATCGACCAAGGCCCCTGCCCCCGCTGCCGCGGCAATGCCCGTGCCCGCCAGCGCCGCCTGAAGCTCGCCCAGCAGCGACTCCTCGCCGATCACCGCCAGCCGCGCCGCTGTGCGCCGCGCCGCCGCCGCCAGCCCCTGCACGTCGCGATTGGCGGTCAGCGCGACCACCTCGAACCGCCCCGGCTCCTGCTCGACCAGATCGAGGGTCGATGTGCCGATGGACCCGGTGGCCCCGAAAATCGAGATTGTCTTTGTCATAGCATCCGTTGGACGAGGATCAGACCCGCCGCGACCGGCGCGGCGGTGACCAGACCGTCAAGCCGGTCCATCACGCCGCCATGCCCCGGCAATATCCGCCCACTGTCCTTCACCCCCGCACGGCGCTTGAGCGCGCTTTCGAACAGATCACCCGCCTGGGCGACCACCGCGAGCACCGGGCTGAGCAGCGCCAGCGCCAGCGGCAATTCCAGAAAGCGCCAGAGAATGAGGCCGAATGCAAGCGCCGCGATCACGCCCCCGCCCAGCCCGGCCCAGGTCTTGTTGGGGCTGATCGCCGGCGCGAGCTTCGGCCCGCCGATCGTCCGCCCGGCGAAATAAGCACCGATATCGGTCGCCCACACGCCGGCAAGCACCCACAGGCACAGCAGCAGCCCGCGCGCTTCCCCCCGGATGAACACCAGAGCGACCGCCGGCAGCACGACATAAAGCACGCCAAGCCCCAGCCGCACCCGCCCCGTCACGCCCGCCGTGACGAGCGCGGCGGCAACGCCAAGGCCAAGGGCAAGCCCGCCCGGCCCGGCCGCGACCGGCGGCGGCGCAAGGATCGCCAGCGGCACACAGGCGGCAAACAGCGCGGCCCGCCGGGCACGAGGGTCGGCTTCGGCCAGATCGCACCATTCAGCGAGCATCAGCATCGCCGCCGTCGCGATCAGCAGCCACAGCCCGACCGGCCCGGCCCAGAGTGCGAGCAGCGCCACCGCGATCAGCACGACGCCGACCGCGCTACGCACGCCGAGATCGGAACCTGATTTGCCGGCGGTCATAGCCCGCCGAAGCGGCGCTCCCGCCGGGCGAAATCGTCCAGCGCCTGCGCCAGCCGGTCGCCGTCGAAATCGGGCCACAGCGCATCGACGAACAGCAGCTCTGCATAGGCGCATTGCCAGAGCAGAAAGTTCGACAGCCGGTGTTCGCCCGATGTGCGGATCAGCAGATCGACGGGCGGCAGGCCGTGCGTCGCCAGTTCGGATTCGATATGGGCCGGGCCGATCCCGGCCGGGTCGAGTTCGCCGCGCGCACAGCGTTCGGCCAGCCGCCGCGTCGCCTCGACCAGTTCATTCTGCGCGCCGTAATTGAGCGCCACGACCAGAGTGGTGCCGCGATTGTCGGCAGTGCGCGCCAGCGCCCCGTCGATCAGACGCACCAGATCGGGGCTGAGCGCGCGATAATCGCCGATCACCCGCAGCCTGACCCCGGCCTGTGCCAGTTCCTCGATATCGGCGAGGATGAAATGGCGCAGCAGCCCCATCAGATCGGCCACTTCCTCGGCCGGACGCCGCCAGTTTTCCGACGAAAAGGCGTAAAGCGTCAGCACCTCGATGCCCAGATCGCCCGCCGCGCGCACGACATTGCGCGCCGCCTCGACACCCTTGCGGTGGCCGGCGACGCGCGGCAGCCGGCGCTTCTTCGCCCAGCGGCCATTGCCGTCCATGATGATCGCAACATGGCGCGGCCCGGCAGGCTCGCCCCCCGCCCCGGGCATGGCCGCGTCCGCCGTCACCGGCGGCGCGGACAGGGGGGCGCCCTGACCGGTCACTTGCCGAGGATTTCCTTTTCCTTCGCCTGTGCGGCGGCGTCGATCTCGGCGATCGTCGCATCGGTCATCTTCTGCACGTCGGTTTCGGCGCGCTTGCGCTCGTCCTCGCTCAGGCCGTTCTTCTTTTCGTCGGTCTTGAGCGCGTCCATCCCGTCGCGGCGCACATTGCGCACCGCGATGCGCGCCTTTTCGGCATATTGGCCGGCAAGCTTGGCCAGCTCGCGGCGGCGCTCTTCGGTCAGGTCGGGGATCGGCAGGCGCAGCGTCTGCCCATCGACAATGGGGTTGAGGCCAAGCCCCGCCGAACGGATGGCCTTGTCCACCGGCCCGACATTGGTCCGGTCCCACACCTGCACCGACAGCATGCGCGGTTCGGGCGCGGACACGGTTGCGACCTGATTGAGCGGCATGTTCGCGCCATAGACCTCGACCTGCACCGGATCGAGCAGCGACGTCGATGCGCGGCCCGTGCGCAGACCGGTCAGATCATGCTTCAGCGCTTCGACCGCGCCGTGCATGCGCCGTTCCAGATCGGCCTTGTCATAAGCGGGCATCACTCAAGCTCCTTCGTTCTGAACGATCGTGGCCACGCCCTCACCGCGCAGCACCTGGGCCAGATTGCCCTGTTCGCGGATGTTGAACACCACGATCGGGATGTCATTGTCGCGGCACAGCGCGATGGCGCTGGCGTCCATGACCTTCAGGTCGTCCGACAACACCTTGCTGAACGCCACGGTTTCATAACGGGTCGCGCCGGCGACCTTTTTCGGATCGGCGTCGTAAACGCCATCGACCGATGTGCCCTTGAACAGCGCGTCGCAGTTCATTTCGGCCGCACGCAGCGCAGCCCCGCTGTCGGTGGTGAAGAACGGGCTGCCGACGCCGGCGGCGAAGATCACGATCCGGCCCTTTTCCAGATGACGCTGGGCGCGGCGGCGGATGTACGGCTCGCACACCGATGCCATCGGGATGGCGGACTGGACGCGGGTGTCGACGCCGATCTGCTCAAGCGCATTCTGCAGCGCGAGCGCGTTCATCACCGTCGCCAGCATGCCCATATAATCGGCGGTCGCGCGTTCAAAGCCCTTGGCGGCGGCGGCCAGGCCGCGAAAGATATTGCCCCCGCCGACGACGACGCAGATCTCGTGCCCTGCCTCTTTGGCGGCGGCGATCTCGCCGGCAACGCGGGCGACAGTGTCGGGATCGATGCCGAACTGGCCCGGCCCCATCAGCACCTCGCCGGACAGCTTCAGGAGAACACGGTTGAAGCGCGGGCGGGTCATGGTCGGTCCGATCGGGTTCGGTTCGGTGTGGCGCGCGACCTTAGTGGCGGCGGCGCGGAAATCCAAGCGTGTCGGGCGGGCAGCGCCGCGCCCCTCAAGCCACCGGATTGGGAAAGGGGCGATGGCCTCGCCCGTCCGGTGACAACCGGGCCGGCTTGTCGCCGGCCCGGCATCATCGTCAGGCCGACTTCAGCCCGGCGGTCGCGGCGACTTCGGCGGCGAAGTCGCTCTGCTGCTTCTCAATGCCTTCGCCCAGCTGGAAGCGGACGAAATCCTTGATCGCGATCGACCCGCCAGCGGCCTTGGCTTCGGCGGCGACCACGTCCTGAACCGGCGTCTTGCCGTCGATCACGAACGCCTGGGTGAGCAGCGCATTTTCCTTGCGGAACTTCTCGACCGGGCCGTTGATGATCTTCTCGGCCACTTCCGGCGGCTTGCCGGCGATCTTGTCGGCGGCCTTTTCACGGGCGATGGCCGCTTCACGCTCGATCAGCGCCGGATCGATCAGGTCGCCGGTCAGCGCCAGGGGATAGGCGGCGGCGATGTGCATCGCCAGCTGCTTGCCAAGCGCCTCGATGCGGTCGACCGGGGCATTGCCCTCGAGCGCGACGAGCACGCCGATCTTGCCCAGGCCCGGCGCGGCGGCGTTGTGCACATAGGACACGACGGCACCTTCGCTCACTTCGAGCACGCGGGCGCGGCGCAGCGACTGATTCTCGCCGATTGTGGCGATGTTGGCGGTCAGCGCGTCCTGCACGCTGCCACCGGCCGGCATGGCGGCGGCGAGCAGCGCCTCGACGCTTTCACCGGTGCCGAGCGCGATCTGGGTGACGTCGCGCACGAACGACTGGAACTGATCGTTCTTGGCGACGAAATCGGTTTCCGAGTTGACCTCGACAACCGCACCGCGCGTGCCCGACACGGCAACGCCGACCAGACCTTCAGCGGCCGTGCGCCCGGCCTTCTTGGCAGCCGCGGCGAGGCCCTTGGTGCGCAGCCAGTCGATGGCGGCTTCGATATCACCACCGGTTTCGTTGAGCGCCTTTTTGCAGTCCATCATGCCGGCACCGGAGCGCTCGCGCAGCTCCTTGACCGTTGCAGCCGTAATCTCCGCCATCATCTGGCTCCTTCCTGGCTTGGGTTTGGCCCAGCGGCGCTCCGCGCTCTGCCGGGCAGCTGTGACAAAATCGGGAAACTGGCGCGGGCGACGATCAATCGCCGCCCGCGCCCGTCAATCGGCCTCAGGCGGCCGCGTCTTCGCCGAGCACTTCCTCGGCCGGCGGCGTGTCCATCGCGCCGAGATCGACGCCGCGCTGCGCGGCACCGGCCTGACCACCACGGGTCGCGGCCTGGGCAATCGCCTCGCAATAGAGGCGGATCGCGCGGCTGGCATCGTCATTGCCCGGCACCGGGAAGGCGATGCCGTCGGGCGAGACGTTCGAATCGAGGATCGCGACGACCGGAATGCCGAGCGTGTTGGCTTCCTTGATCGCCAGCTCTTCCTTGTTGGCGTCGATCACGAACATGACATCGGGAATGCCGCCCATGTCGCGGATGCCGCCCAGCGACAGCTCGAACTTGTCGCGCTCGCGGGTCAGCTGCAGCACTTCCTTCTTGGTCAGGCCGTGCGTGTCGCCCGCCAGCTGCTCTTCCAGCGCCTTGAAGCGCTTGATCGAGTTCGAAATCGTCTTCCAGTTGGTGAGCATGCCGCCCAGCCAGCGATGGTTGACATAATGCTGGCCGGCGCGGCGCGCGGCCTCGGCAATCGGCTCCTGCGCCTGACGCTTGGTGCCGACGAACAGCACCTTGCCGCCGGCCGCGACCGTCTGGCTGACAAAGTCGAGCGCGCGCGCGAACAGCGGCACGGTCTGCGACAGGTCGAGGATGTGAACGCCGTTCCGCTCGCCGTAGATGTACGGCTTCATCTTCGGATTCCAGCGATGCGTCTGATGGCCGAAATGCGCGCCGGCTTCGATAAGCGCCTGAAGGGAGACGGTGGGAACCGCCATGGTCTTTCTCCTACCCGGTTGAACCTCTGAGTGCCTGGAACCGGGTTGCCCCGGCACCGGTATGTACGGCGCTCATGTGGAATGGGCGGCGCATTAGCCGCGCCGGACAGGAAATGCAAGGGTTGACAACGCCGGAACAAAGAACGAACAAGAGCCAACGGAACAAATGGAGGCCAAGATGCTCGCCCTCGCCGCCAACCTGACTGTCGCCCATGTGATTGCCGCGTTCGTCTTTTCGCTGATGCTGGCCGGGGGGCTTGGCCTCATCGCCGCGCTCGTGCTGCGCGATCTGCCGCGCATCCGCGCTGCGCTGGCCCCGTTGCATGTTCCGGCCGTTGCCGTCGACCGTTCTCCGGCCAAGCCGGCGTTGCGGCGGGCTCAGCCGCTCACTCAGGCCGGGCCGCTGCGGGCGTCGCGGCTTGCCGCTGCCGCCTGACCCGCGCGTAGGAACGGATGCTGAACGGGATCAGCGCCAGATAGAGCGCGGTGATGACGGTGAGCGTGACCCACGGGTCAGACACCAGCGCCCCGCCGAGCAGCGCGACTCCGGCAATCGCCTCCAGCCTGATGCCGCGGCGCAGGCGCAGCGACGACCAGCTGTAAGTGGCGACGTTCGAGATCATCAGAAACGCGACAATGCCGGTCCAGGGCGCGACCAGCCAGGGCTCGCGCAGCACCGCTTCGCCGGACCAGAGCCAGATATAGACCGGCAGCAGGGTCAGCCCTGCCCCGGCCGGGGCGGGCACGCCGGTGAGGAAGCCGGCGGATTTGTGCGGCTGTTCGACCGCGTCGATCTGGGCGTTGAACCGGGCCAGCCGCAGCGCGCAGCACACCGCATGGGCAAGCGCGAAGATCCAGCCATATTTGGGCATCGCCTGCAGCGACCAGAGATAGAGGATGATCGCCGGCGAGACGCCAAAGGCGATGACGTCGGACAGGGAATCGAGTTCGGCCCCGAACCGGCTTTCGCCTTTGAGCAACCGGGCGATGCGCCCGTCCAGCCCGTCCAGCACGCCGGCGACGATGATCGCGCCCAGCGCCCGGTCCCATTCGCCGCCAATGGCGAAGCGCACGCCCGACAGCCCCATGCACAGCGCCAGCGCGGTGACGGCATTGGGCGCAACAGCGCGCAGCGAGATCCCGCGCAGGGGGCGGCGCGCTATCATTGCGGCAGGCCCGCTCCCGCTTCGGCCTCGCCCAGCCGGGCGATCACGGTTTCCCCCGCAATGGTGCGCTGGCCGAGCGCGACACGCGGTGCGGTGCCGGCGGGCAGATAGACGTCGACGCGGCTGCCGAAGCGGATCAGCCCGACGCGCTCGCCCCGCCCCACCCGGTCGCCCGGCTTGACGAACGGCACGATGCGCCGCGCGACCAGCCCGGCAATCTGGGTGAAGCCGATGGGCGTGCCGTCATCGGCCTCGACCAGGAAATGCTGGCGCTCATTGTCCTCGCTCGCCTTGTCGAGATCGGCATTGAGGAATTTGCCCGGAATATAAACGACCTGACGGATCAGGCCCGCCACCGGCGCGCGGTTGATGTGGACATCGAACACGCTCATGAAAATCGACACGCGCACCATCGGCGCATCGCCCAGCCCGTCCGGCCCGGCCAGCTCGCGCGGCGGCGGCACCTGCTGGATGAGGGTGATCAGCCCGTCGGCCGGCGCGATCACCAGCCCCTCGCCCTGCGGCACGCTGCGCACGGGATCGCGGAAAAAGGCCGCGACCCAGATGGTGATGCCGGCCATCGGCCAGGCGAGCGTTTCCCATGCCATCAGCGCAAAGCCCAGCGTGATGAGCGCGGCGATCAGGACGAACTTGCGCCCTTCGGGATGGACGGCAGGGAAACGCCACTTGACGGTTGTGGTGGCGGCGGGCGGGGTATCGAGAGAAGCCATGCCCCAGCGTCTAGGCCGGTCGGCGCGCAATCTCAACGCCGGATGGCGTTGCCCGGAGGTGCTTGCGGCCATCGCCCCCCTCGCCCATCCCCCCTCGCCATCCCACAGTTGATCGCGCGGCGCGGCTTGCCTAAGGGCGGGGCAAACGAAACCACAGGATGATTGCCGATGGCCAAGATCAAGGTGAAAACGCCCGTTGTCGAACTCGATGGCGACGAGATGACCCGCATCATCTGGGCGTGGATCCGTGAACGGCTGATCCTGCCCTATCTCGATATCGACCTCGAATATTACGACCTGGGCATCGAGAAACGCGACGAGACGGACGACAAGATCACCGTCGAATCCGCCCGCGCGATCAAGAAGTACGGCGTCGGCGTGAAGTGCGCGACCATCACCCCCGACGAGGCGCGGGTGAAGGAGTTCGGCCTCAAGAAGATGTGGAAGTCGCCCAACGGGACGATTCGCAACATTCTGGGCGGCGTCGTGTTCCGCGAGCCGATCGTGATCAAGAACGTCCCGCGGCTGGTGCCGGGCTGGACCGATCCCATCGTCGTCGGCCGCCACGCGTTCGGCGACCAGTATCGCGCGACCGATTTCCGCGTCCCCGGCCCCGGCAAGCTGCGGCTGGTGTTCGAGGGCGAGGATGGCCAGACGATCGACGAGGAAGTGTTCCAGTTCCCGTCCTCGGGCGTCGCGATGGCGATGTACAATCTGGACGACTCGATCCGCGATTTCGCCCGCGCGTCGCTCAACTACGGCATCCTGCGCGAATGGCCGGTCTATCTGTCGACCAAGAACACGATCATGAAGGCCTATGACGGGCGCTTCAAGGATATCTTCCAGGAAGTTTACGAGAACGAATTCAAGGCTCAGTTCGAGAAGCTTGGCATTGTTTACGAACATCGCCTGATCGACGACATGGTCGCCTCCGCGCTCAAGTGGAGCGGCAAGTTCGTCTGGGCCTGCAAGAATTACGATGGCGACGTTCAGTCGGATTCGGTCGCCCAGGGCTTTGGCTCGCTCGGGCTGATGACCTCGGTGCTGCTGTCGCCCGACGGCAAGACCGTGGAGGCCGAGGCCGCGCACGGCACCGTCACCCGGCATTACCGGATGCACCAGCAGGGCAAGGCGACTTCGACCAACCCGATCGCGTCGATTTTCGCCTGGACCGGCGGCCTCAAATATCGCGGCCGGTTCGACGGCACGCCCGATGTGACGCGTTTTGCCGAAACGCTTGAACGGGTGTGCATCGAGACGGTCGAAAGCGGTCAGATGACCAAGGACCTCGCGATCCTGATCGGCCCGGACCAGCCCTGGATGACCACCGAGCAGTTCTTCGAGGCGATCCGCGCCAATCTGGAAAAGGCGATGGCCAACTGGGCCTGACCTGATTTCAGCCTTTGCGCGCCGGGGGGTGATTTCGACGTCACTTCCCGGCTAAACTGCCGCCATGGCGATCAATCTGGCGAGCAGCGGTTTTTCCGATGCACTTGTGATCCTGGGCGCGGCGGGGCTTGTCATCCCCGCCTTCGCCCGGTTCCGCATCAACCCGGTGATCGGGTTCATCCTTGTCGGCGCGCTGGTCGGCCCGTTCGGCCTTGGCCAGCTCGTCGCCAGCCATCCCTGGCTCTATTATTTTACCATCTCCGAGCCTGAGGCGATCGAGCCTTTTGCCGAGTTCGGGGTCATCCTGCTGCTGTTTTCCATCGGGCTGGAACTTTCGTTCCGGCGCCTGTGGGGGATGCGCGCGCTGGTGTTCGGCGTCGGCGTGGCGGAGCTGTTCGGGTCGGGCGCGCTGATCGGCACCGGGCTGTGGCTGATCGGGATGCAGCCGGCCGCCGCCTTCGGGCTTGGCGTAGCGCTCGCGCTGTCGTCAACCGCGCTCGTGCTGCCGATGGTCGGCACCAAAAGCGCGATTGGCCGACCCGCTTTTGCGATGCTGCTGCTTGAGGATGTGGCGCTGGTGCCGATCATCTTCGTGCTGAGCGCGATCGGCTCGCGCGCGGGCGATGCGATGTCGGACCTGGCGCAGACACTGGCGCTGGGCAGTGCTGCGATCCTTGCCCTTGTCGTGGGCGGCCGGGTGGTGCTGCCGCGCATGTTCGCCCAGGCCGCGCGCACCAAAAGTCCCGAGCTGTTCCTGGCAGCCAGCCTGCTGGTCGTGATCGCCGCGAGCCTTGCGACCAGCGCCGCCGGCCTGTCGCCCATCGTCGGCGCGCTGATCGCCGGGCTGATCATCGCCGAGACCGAATATCGCGGCGAAGTCGAATCGATCACGGCACCGTTCAAGGGGCTGGCGCTGGGCGTGTTCCTGATCACCGTGGGTATGAGCCTGGATCCCGCCGCCTTGATCGCCAGCTGGCCGGAACTCACGCTGGCGCTGATCAGCGTGATGCTGGTCAAGGCCCTGATGACCGGGGTGCTGCTGCGGCTTGCCGCAATCAATCGCGGCGCGGCGGTCCAGACTGCGGTGCTGATGGCTTCGCCGTCGGAGACGACGCTGATCGTCCTCGCCGCGGCATCGCAGGCGGGCCTGATCGCAGCCGGCGATGCCGCTTTCTGGCAGACCGTCACCGCGCTGGGGCTGACGCTTACCCCGCTGCTCGCCCGGCTCGGTCGCGATCTTGGCCGCCGGATCGAGCGGCTGGCGGACATGGACATCGGCGACGACAGCCCCGGCGGCACGGTGATCATCGGATTCGGCCGGGTCGGCCAGATGGTGGCCGACATGCTGAAAGTGCATGGCAAGCCGTTCGTGGCGGTGGAATCGGATATCGACACCGTCGCAGCTGCAAGGCGCGACGGCTATCCGGTGCTGTTCGGCGATGCCAGCCGACCCGACATGGTCGACCGGCTGCGCCTCGGCCACGCCCAGGCGCTGATCCTGACGATGGATGATCCGGTGCTGAGCGTGCAGCTGACGCGGCGGGTGCGCGGCTGGGTGCCGGGGCTGACCATCGTCGCGCGCGCCCGCGACGCCGATCACGCCGCCGAACTCTACAAGGCCGGGGCGACCGATGCGGTGCCTGAAACGCTCGAAAGCTCGCTCCAGCTGTCGGAGGCGGTGCTTGTCGATCTCGGCGTCGCGGTCGGCCCGGTCATCGCCTCGATCCACGAGAAGCGCGACGAGCTGCGCCGGCAGATCAAGCAGGCAGGCCAGCTGGAGCGCGAGCCGCGCATGGCGCGCACTCGGCTTCAGGACCTGAACGAGAAAAAGAGTGACGCAGCGGGCCGGACGGATATTCCGCCCGGCCCGGCGCTGGATCAGGCGAGCGTGTAGGCGACGCGGCGGCGGCGCAGGCCATAGCCGGCGGCACCGAACCCGATCACCATCATCGCCCAGGTCGCCGGCTCAGGCACTTCGGCGATGGTGATGCGGTAATTGTCGAACGGCCGCGGGCCGCTGTTCTGCGCGGTCGTCGAGATGTCGAACGTGCCGAGGCGGAAAACCGGCAGGTTCTGGCTGCGCGGCAGCGACGAGTTGAAGCTGGTGTTGGTGATCAGCGTGGTGTTGATCACGCGGAAATTGCCGAAAGGCAGCGCGCCCAGCATCAGCCCGCCCTGCTGCCGGCTGGTGAACACCGTCAGCCCGGTCGACAGCGTGCCGTTGCCGACGCCCGGCACGTCACGATAGGTCACCTGGATCCCCGAGGTGTAGCGCACGCTGTCCGCCAGCACGATGTCCGGCGCGCGCGTGGTGTCGAGCGTGAAGCTGAAATCGCCGCGATCATCGCCCCCGACATTGGTGATCGTGAAGATCAGCGTGGCGGCATCGGCCGGCGCCGCGGCAGCAATCGCAATGGCCGCGGTGGCGGCCAGAAACAGTTTCTTCATCCTATATTACCCCTTTGCGCGATGACGTGGCAGGCGGCCATGCCGACCGGTCAGGCACGAGCGGGTAGTTAACACAGGCTTCAGATATGTGACAAAGGCGTGATTGGCGGCCGGTTTTGCCCGGCCGTGCCGCAATGGCACATTTCGCGCCCTTTTCGAGCTTGACCGGGCTTGCTAGGAGCGCCGGGATTTTCAGCGAAACGCGGCCAGGACCACTGGCCCCAGACAAAAGAGGACACGCCCCATGACCGCTGTCGGCCAGGACACGCTCTCCACCCGCTCCGTGCTTGAGGTGGGCGGCAAGCGCTATGCCTATTACTCCATCGCCAAGGCGGCGGCGAAGGTCGGCGATGTGTCGCGCCTGCCCTTTTCGATGAAGGTGCTGTTTGAAAACCTGATCCGCTTCGAAGACGGCGTCACCGTGACGGTCGAGGACGTGCAGGCGCTGGCCGACTGGCAGCGCGAGCGCCGTTCGGACCGCGAGATCCAGTATCGCCCGGCGCGCGTGCTGATGCAGGATTTCACCGGCGTGCCCTGCGTCGTCGATCTGGCGGCGATGCGCGATGCGATGAACCGGCTGGGCGGCGACGCGCAGAAGATCAACCCGCTGGTCCCGGTCGATCTGGTCATCGACCATTCGGTGATGGTCGACGAGTTCGGCAATCCCAAGGCGTTCGAACAGAATGTCGACCTTGAATATCAGCGCAACATGGAACGCTATGAGTTCCTGAAATGGGGGTCCAAGGCGCTCGACAATTTCCGCGTCGTGCCGCCGGGCACCGGCATCTGCCATCAGGTGAACCTTGAATATCTGGCCCGCGCCGTCTGGTCGTCGGCCGATGCGGCGGGCGAGACGGTCGCCTATCCCGACACGCTGGTCGGCACCGACAGCCACACCACGATGGTGAACGGCCTGGGTGTGCTTGGCTGGGGCGTGGGCGGCATCGAGGCGGAAGCCGCGATGCTCGGCCAGCCGGTGTCGATGCTGATCCCCGAAGTCGTCGGTTTCCGCCTCACCGGCACTCTCGCCGAAGGCATCACCGCGACCGATCTGGTGCTCACCGTCACCCAGATGCTGCGCAAGAAGGGCGTGGTCGGCCGCTTTGTCGAGTTTTACGGCCCCGGCCTCGACGCGCTCAGCCTTGCCGACCGCGCGACCATCGCCAACATGGCCCCCGAATATGGCGCGACCTGCGGCTTCTTCCCGGTCGACGCGCAGACGCTCGACTATATGCGCCTCACGGGCCGTCCCGAAGAAACCATCGCGCTCACCGAAGCTTATGCCAAGGCGCAGGGCATGTGGCGCGATGCCGGCTCGCCGGATCCGGTGTTCACCGACACGCTCGAACTCGACATGGGCAGCGTGCAGCCCTCGCTCGCCGGGCCGAAGCGGCCGCAGGACCGGGTGTCGCTGGGCGAAGTCGATAATGTGTTCAACGCATCGGTCGAGGGCCGGGCTGCCGGCCGCCACGCGGTCGACGGCACCGATCATGGCATTGCCGATGGCGATGTCGTGATCGCCGCGATCACCAGCTGCACCAACACCTCCAACCCCTCGGTGCTGGTCGCCGCCGGCCTCGTCGCCCGCAAGGCGCGCGAAAAGGGCCTGACCCGCAAGCCCTGGGTCAAGACCAGCCTCGCCCCCGGCAGCCAGGTGGTCACCGACTATCTGGAAAAATCGGGGCTGCAGGCCGATCTCGACGCCATTGGCTTCAACCTTGTCGGCTATGGCTGCACGACCTGCATCGGCAATTCCGGCCCGCTGCCGGCACCGATCAGCAAGTCGATCAACGACAATGACGTGGTCGCCGCCTCGGTCCTGTCGGGCAACCGCAATTTCGAAGGCCGGGTGTCGCCCGATGTGCGCGCCAACTTCCTCGCCTCGCCGCCGCTGGTCGTCGCCTATGCGCTCAAGGGCACGGTGCGCGACGACATGGTGACGACGCCGATCGGCACGGGCAGCGACGGCCAGGACGTCTATCTGAAGGACATCTGGCCCTCGAACGCCGAAGTCCGCGCGCTGATGGATGCCAGCGTCACCCGCGACATGTTCGCGTCGCGCTATGCCAATGTGTTCGACGGCGATGTGAAGTGGCGCGGCATCAATGTCGAAGGCTCCGACACCTATGCGTGGCGCGCCGGTTCGACCTATGTCGCCAACCCGCCCTATTTCGAGGGCATGGGCATGACGCCGGCCCCGGTTGCCGACATCGTCGATGCCAAGCCGCTGGCGATCCTGGGTGATTCGATCACCACCGACCACATTTCGCCGGCCGGTTCGATCAAGGCCGACAGCCCGGCGGGCCGTTACCTGATGGAGCATCAGGTCGCCCGCGCCGACTTCAACTCCTATGGCGCGCGTCGCGGCAACCATGAGGTGATGATGCGCGGCACCTTCGCCAATATCCGCATCCGCAACGAAATGGTGCCGGGCGTCGAAGGCGGCATGACCAGCTATCAGGGCGAAGTCATGGCGATTTACGACGCGGCGATGCGCCACAAGGCCGATGGCACGGCGCTGGTCGTCGTTGCCGGCAAGGAATATGGCACCGGCTCGTCGCGCGACTGGGCGGCCAAGGGCACCAACCTGCTCGGCGTCCGCGTCGTCATCGCCGAAAGCTTCGAGCGCATTCACCGCTCGAACCTCGTCGGCATGGGCGTGCTGCCGCTCCAGTTCGCCGATGGCGTCGACCGCAAGACGCTGCGCCTCGACGGCACGGAAACCTTCACCATCACCAATGTCGCCGGGCTGAAGCCGCGTCAGGACGTTGAGGTGACGCTGCGCCGTGCCGATGGCAGCACCGAGACGTTCGCGACCCGGTGCCGGATCGATACGGTGAACGAGCTGGACTATTTCCTGAACGGTGGCATCCTGCCCTACGTGCTGCGGAAACTCGCTTCGTGATGATGCTGGCCGGACTGGCCATGGCGGCGGCAGCGGCGAGTGCGCCGCTGCCCGTCGCCCTGCCCGCCCCGCTGCTTGATCCGGCCAATCCGTTTTCCTGCCTGTTGCGCGCCGATGGCGGGCGGGCGGTGATCGCCGCATCGGCGGAGGCGCTGATCGCGCTGCCGCCGGCGGCGACTGCGCCGGGCCAGGCGCTCGTTATCCCGCGTCAGGCGGTGGCACGGATCGAGGATCTGCCCGAACCGGTGCGCATGGCGCTCTACCGCGCGGCGGAGGCGACCGGCCGGGCACAGCAGGCGGCATTCGGTGCCACCGGCTTTACCGTCGTTGCGGCGGTGGCCGGCACTGGCCCGGGCCGCAGCTTTCCCGCCCATCTGCACATCGTCCCCCGTTATGACGGGGCCGGCCCTGCCGATGCGCAGGGCCATGCCGGCGCGCAGCGGCTGAAGGCATCGCTCGGCTGGTGACACCGATCTGGGTCGAGATTGCGGGCTGGGGCGGCGCGCTCCTGATCCTTGTCGCGTACGGCCTGCTGACCGCGGGGCGGATCGCGGCGGCCAGCCCGGCCTATCAGGCGATGAACCTGGCCGGGGCGGTGGGCTTCATCGTCAACAGCGGCTGGAACGGGGCGATCCCGTCGGCCGCGCTCAACGTGATCTGGGCCGGGATCGCGCTCGTCGCGCTCATCCGGTTGCGGCGAAGGCTGGGGCCAGCCAATCGGGAATGAAGGCGTCGTCGCCCGGTGCCTCGACCCGGCGGCGGTCGAACACCGGGCCGTCCGGCCCGTCGACGCGCAGCAGCCGCCGCGATACCTTCTGGCGGTAGTTCATCCGGGCGGTATTCTCCTGCCCGACATAACAGCCCTTGGTGAAGCTGACCCCGTCCAGCTCGGCGGCATTGGTTTCAAGCCACAAGGTCCGGTCCTGGCCAAGATCGCCAATCCCTTCCGGCACGCCGAGCGACAGGCGGTGCGCCGCCCAGCGCGCATCCGCACCCGTCTCTGCCGCCTCACCCGTCTCCGCCCGCTCCAGCCAGCGCCGGCCGAGCGCGGCCAGCCGGGGATCGGCCACGCCCCGCTCGCCATCCGCCGCCCAGTGGACGGCGACGCCCGGATCGATGGCGATGTCGATCCGCCGCCGCAGCCGGTAGATTGACAGGCGGCGCACCAGCGCCTCGGCCGCCGCCGCTTCGCAATCGATCAGAATGTCCGCGCCGTCCGCCCACAGGATGAAATCGAACAGCGCCTTGCCCTGCGGCGTCAGCAGCCCGGCATAACGCGGCGCATCGGCGGTGACGCGGCGCACATCCTGGGTGACGAGTCCTTGCAGGAAATCGCGCACCTCATCGCCCGCAAGGCGGATGATCGCGCGGCCGATAAGGGTGGTTTGGGCCATGCGCACCAGTTAAGGAGGCCGACATGGAAAAGGAAGAGCATCGCCCCGCCCCCGCCGGTTCCGCTGCCATCGACCGGCTCACGATCCGCCGGCCCGATGACTGGCATGTCCATCTGCGCGACGGCGACATGCTCGCCTCGGTCGCGCCCTATACGGCACGACAGTTTGCGCGTGCGATCGTGATGCCCAATCTGAAGCCGCCGATCACCACCGTCGCGGCGGCCGCGGCCTATCGCGACCGCATTCTCGCCGCGCTGCCGCCGGGGACCGATTTCACCCCGCTGATGACCTATTACATGATCAACGACGCCGATCCGGACGAGATCGCGCACGGCTTTGAAACCGGCGTGCTGACCGCGTGCAAGCTCTATCCCGCGCATGCGACGACCAACTCGGCGCACGGCGTCACCGATGTCCGCAACATCTATCCGGCGCTGGAGGCGATGCAGCGCATCGGCATGCCGCTTCTGATCCATGGCGAGGTGACCGACGCCGATATCGACATTTTCGACCGCGAGGCGGCGTTCATCGATTCGGTGCTCACCGGGCTGGTGCAGGATTTCCCGGCGCTGCGGATCGTGTTTGAACATATCACCACCGCCGATGCGGTCGATTTCGTCGCCGATGGCGGGCCGAACATCGCCGCCACGATCACACCCCAGCATCTGATCATCAACCGCAACGCGATGTTCGCGGGCGGCATCCGCCCCCATGCCTATTGCCTGCCGGTCGCCAAGCGCGAGCGGCACCGGCTGGCGCTGCGCCGGGCGGCGACCTCCGGCTCGCCCAAATATTTCCTCGGCACCGACAGCGCGCCGCACGAAATCCATGCCAAGGAAAGCAGCTGCGGCTGTGCGGGCATTTTCAACGCCCCCTATGCGCTCGAAAGCTATGCGACGGTGTTCGAAGAGGAAGGCGCGCTCGACCGGCTGGAGGGCTTTGCCTCCGAACACGGCCCGCGTTTCTATGGCCTGCCGCTCAATGAAGGGCGGATCACGCTGGAACGCGCGCCGCAGACGGTGCCGGACAGCGTGCCGGCCGGCGGCACCCATGTCGTCCCCTTCCATGCCGGCGAAACGCTGCGCTGGCGGTTTGTCGGCTGACGACAGCCTTTATCCGGCGCGCGGTTTCCGTCGCGCGCCGGCCCGGTCGGTGCCGGTCAGAACGGGAACCAGTTCTGCTTCTCGGTGAACTTCATATAGCCGACATTGGCCCCCAGCCGCATGCCGACGCCCAGCCGGATCGGGATCAGCACCACATCGCCTGACCGCAAATAGCTCGCGGTGAAGCCGCCGATGAAATAGGCGGTTCCCTGCCCGGCCGGAAAACGCTGATAAAGCTCCTGGCTGTCGTGCAGATTGTAGACGAGCACGAACGTCCGCCCGGCATCGCCGCCGGCGTCGAAGCCCACCGACGGCCCGGTCCAGTAAACCGGGCGCTGGCCCTCGACCGCGTGGAACAGCGTGCCCGATCCGTAACGCAGCCCGACAACCAGCGCGCCGCCCGCCTCGCGCCCGGTGATATAGGCGCTGGGCTCACCCTGATCCTTCAACACCTTGCGAATAATGTCCGCCAGGCCCTTGGCCCCCTTGCCGAAAACCCCTTCGGCAGCGCCGATCAGATCATCCTCGCGATACGCCTTGACGTTCGGCGAAGGCGGCACCGCGGCGGGTGTCGCCGGGGCGCTGCCGCCCGGCTGGGGGGGAGCCGGCTCAGCCGGGATCGATTGGCCCGGCCCCGGCTGGCCCGGCGGGCTGGTGTCGCCATAATAGATTGTCTCGGCCGGCGGTGTTGCGGGGGCCGGGACCGGCTGGGTGCGGGGCGCGAGATCGGCGTCGATCGCGCTGTTGGGGTCGATGGTCTTGACCTGCGCCACCCCCGCCACCGGCGCGGCGGCGATGCCCAGCGCCAGCGACGCCATCATCGCCGCCCGGAGGCCGTGCCGGCCCTGCTGCGTGATCTTCATGCCCTGCGTCCCTTTTTCCGTCTCGTGCATATGCCTGCCCCGGCTGCTGCCGGGGCGTCCCCAATGGTTAAGCTAGCCCAACCTGTCTGGAGGGTGAATATCCCCGCCGCACGCGCCATGCCGAAGTTTGTCACGCCCCCGGTTGATCCGCGCGCCGCCCCCGGCTATAGCGCCGCTTCCGCCGCATCCGGAGACGTGGGTGAGTGGCTGAAACCAGCGGTTTGCTAAACCGCCGTACGGGGATTACTCGTACCGAGGGTTCGAATCCCTCCGTCTCCGCCACCGCCTTTTGAGCGCGGTTCGCGCGCGCTCCTCATAACGGGCTTGGGCGCTTCTGAGGCGCTGCAACGGCGTCGTTTTCTTCAGGGCTGCCTCGACAAGCATGTCGCCCCGGGTCGCGCGCGACATTCGGCTTGCCCGGTTGTTATCTTGCCAGCGCTACGAAGTGCCACAACATTGACGGCAGCTAACTTCACAGACCGCAAAAGCCGGTCGTAAGTTCCACGCCTTCATGAATATGAATGTCGAAAGGGCAGTCCGAATTGGTCGGAAACGACACTGTCTGTTCCGTAGATTTTGAGCGGTGGGCGACGACCAAATGTGGCCGAGCACTGATCCAAGCGCGCCCGTTCGAGCGGAAAGGGGTCGAACAGGATCCGTTTGGTGGGATCCTCGGTGATCGAGCCGAGAAAGCCGGCCTCGCGGACCGCCTCGGCGAAACGCGGAGAGACGAATACATCCCGGAAACCGAGCAGTTGAAAGACGTCCGCCTGTTCGAAAGGTGAGCTGGTCAGAACGAGCGGCCCGAGAGACGAATAGAGTGTTATCCGCTGCTCGGGCGCCCCCGGCAGGTCATGGCGCACGAACGGGCCCTCGGCCCGATTGTCGGTCGATCGCACGGGATCGATCAGGTCCAGCCGGTGGAAAATGTTCCAGATATGATATTGGCCCCGGACGATCTCGCCGCCGCCGATCTTGTCGGTGCCCCGGCGCTCGTCCCAGTCGCGCTTCGAAAGGTCGATCGACACGGGAATGAACTCGGACCGGGGGCAGGTGAAGGGTTCGACGAACGCTTTCACCTCGGGCCCGACGAGAAATGCGCCTAGCATGTGCAGCGCAGCGAATTGCGGGACGCGCGCCGGATCCCTGACCGACGCACTGATGAACAGTTCGCCGTCGATATAGGGCAGCAGCGAACCGCGATTGAGGGCACTGACGCGAGGCGGAAAGGCAAGCAACGGCCCCTTCGGCCCCGGCGCGGTGCGCACCTCTCCCGACAGGAAAGCCTTGAAACCCGGATTCGATGCCAGACACAGGAGCGTCTCGCAAGGGCGCTCGCAATCAGCCTCGGTCAAAGCCATTTCGGCGGCGGTCATCGGATCAACTCCTTGTTCGTTCGGGATACAGATGCCTGAGCCACGACCGCTTGTCAGGCGGCAGAGATCGATCAGAAGTTCCACGCCTTCATGAATATGAATGTCGAAAGGGCAGTCCGAATTGGTCGGAGACGACTATGTCTGTTCCATAGATTTTGAGCGGCGGGCGGCGACCAAATGTGGCCGAGCACTGATCCCAGCGCGCCCGTTCGAGCGGAAAGGAATCGAATATGATCCGTTTGGCGGGATCCTCGGTGATCGAGCCGAGAAAGCCGGCCTCGCGGACCGCCTCGGCGAAACGCGGAGAGGCAAACACTCCATCGAAACCGAGCAGTTGAAAGACGTCCGCCTGTTCGAAAGGCGAGCTGGTCAGAACGAGCGGCCCGAGAGCCGAATAGAGCGTTATCCGCTGCTCGGGTGCCCCCGGCAGGTCATGGCGCACGAACGAGCCCTCGGCCCGATTGTCGGTCGATCGCACGGGATCGATCAGGTCCAGCCGGTGGAAAATGTTCCAGATATGATATTGGCCCCGGACGATCTCGCCGCCGCCGATCTTGTCGGTGCCCCGGCGCTCGTCCCAGTCGCGCTTCGAAAGGTCGATCGACACCGGAATGAACTCGGACCGGGGGCAAGTGAAGGTTTCGACCAACGCTTTCACCTCGGGCCCGACGAGAAATGCGCCTTCCATGTGCAGCGCAGCGAACTGCGGGACGCGCGCCGGGTCCTTGACCGACGCACTGATGAACAGTTCGCCGTCGATATAGGGCAGCAGCGAACCGCGATTGAGGGCGCTGACGCGAGGCGGAAAGGCGAGCAACGGCCCCTTCGGCCCCGGCGCGGTGCGCACTTCCCTCGACAGGAAAGCCTTGAAACCAGTATTTGATCGCAAGCGCAGGAGCGTCTCGCAAGGGCGCTCGCAATCAGCCTCGGTCAAAGCCATTTCGGCGGCGGTCATCGGATCAACTCCTTGTTCGTTCGGGATACAGATGCCTGAGCCACGACCGCTTGTCAGGCGGCAGAGATCGATCAGAAGTTCCACGCCTTCATGAATATGAATGTCGAAAGGGCAGTCCGAATTGGTCGGAAACGACAATGTCTGTTCCGTAGATTTTGAGCGGTGGGCGACGACCAAAGTTGGCCGAGCACTGATCCCAGCGCGCCAGTTCGAGCGGAAAGGGGTCGAACAGGATCCGTTTGGTGGGATCCTCGGTGATCGAGCCGAGAAAGCCGGCCTCGCGGACCGCCTCCGCGAAACGCGGAGAGGCAAACACTCCACCGAAACCGAGCAGTTGAAAGACGTCCGCCTGTTCGAAAGGTGAGCTGGTCAGAACGAGCGGCCCGAGAGACGAATAGAACGTGATCCGCTGCTCGGGCGACCCCGGCAGGTCGTGGCGCAAGAGCGGGCCCTCGGCGCGATTGTCGGTCGATCGCACGGGATCGATCAGGTCCAGCCGGTGGAAAATGTTCCAGATATGATATTGGCCGCGGATGATCTCGCCGCCGCCGATCTTGTCGGTGCCCCGGCGCTCGTCCCAGTCGCGCTTCGAAAGGTCGATCGACACGGGAATGAACTCGGACTGTGGGCAGGTGAAGGTTTCGACGAACGCTTTCACCTCGGGCCCGACGAGAAATGCGCCCAGCATGTGCAGCGCAGCGAATTGCGGGACGCGCGCCGGATCCCTGACCGACGCACTGATGAACAGTTCGCCGTCGATATAGGGCAGCAGCGAACCGCGATTGAGGGCGCTGACGCGAGGCGGAAAGGCGAGCAACGGGCCCTTCGGCCCCGGCGCGGTGCGCACCTCTCCCGAAAGGAAAGCCTCGAAACCGGGATCCGATCCCAAGCGCAGGAGCGTCTCGCAAGGGCGCTCGCAATCAGCCTCGGTCAAAGCCTTTTCGGTGGCGGTCATCGGATCAACTCCTTGTTCGTTCGGGATACAGATGCCTGAGCCACGACCGCTTGTTCTGCCTCCTGAATCAGGGCGTGAAAACCCATGGTGACTTAGGCCATCTCGGCATCACGGCGAGGATGGATATGGCCGCACAGTCGAATTTTGGCTGCATCCCAGCGGGATTGCACCTGCCAAGGTTTATCGAACAGAACCGCGCAGGGAGATGAAAGCAAAGAACGACACCGGCCTGGACAACAGGCAGTTGAGGCGCGCTGGTTTTGCCTTTGCGTATGGGGCTAGCTGCCCGTCATTGCTCGCAGGCTGCGCGCCAGGACCGGAAGCTGTCTTGAGGGGCTTGCCGCCACTGACTCCCGCATTGGCCGGGCTACTTCGTCAGGCCCGACGCGGAGACGATGTCGCCCGCCTGGAACTCGGCCGGCGCGTCGCGGCCGGGCACGGCGTGGCCGCAAGCCCCGCGCTCGCCTGCCGAACCTTCACGGTTCATAGCGAGGGCACGCGGACCGAGTTGTTCGTCGAGGAGGTCCTGAAAGGCAGCGGGGCCGTTGCAGCGCCTCCGGAGCGCCCGCCGGTCGTCAGAAGCGGCGGCGCGCAATCTCCGCGCCTTGGGCGAGGGCGGCGAGCTTGGCCCAGACGATCTCGGGATCGAGCGCATTGCTGCCTGCGTGCACCGAAAAGCCGCAATCGGCCCCGGCCATCACCCGGTCGGCCCCGATGAGGTCGGCATAGCGGCCGATGCGCTGGGCGATCAGTTCGGGGTGCTCGATATAGGGGCTTTGCGGCTCGACCATGCCGGGGCACAGGATCTTGTCATCGGGCAACTGATGGTCGGCGAAAAAGGCGTATTCGTGCGCGTGGCGCGGATTTGCCCCTTCCAGCAGCACGGTCTGCGGCTTGGCCTGCCAGACGATGTCGGCGATCTCGCTCAGCGCCACATCGCAGTGGTGCGGGCCGGGATAATTCCCCCAGCACAGGTGCATGCGCAACTGCTCGGCGGGGATGTTGCGGAGCGCGTGGTTGAGCGCGGCGATGTTCATGCCGATGCGCGTGCGGAACTCGGCGAGGCTGAGATGGGTGAACTGGACATGGCGGCCCATCGCCAGATCGGGGCAATCGACCTGCAGGGTGATGCCCGCCGCCGCGATCGTTTCATATTCGTGGCGCAGCCCCTCGGCCAGCGCGAACACATATTCCTCGTCGGTCGCATAATATTGGTTGGGGAAGAACAACGCGGTCACGCCGGGCGACGCCGCCGACATGAAGGTCGCATGGCCGTTGGCGAGGCGCTTCAGCCGCGCGGCATCGATGCGCGGGGCATCCATGTCGATGACCGCGATGGGCGCGGTGCAGGCCGGTGCCGAGCGCCTGGCGCGGCCCTTGTTGCCGAACACCTGCGCCTTGGCGCCGGGAAACTCCTCGAGATCCTGGAACTCATATTGCCCCGCCTCGCCGCCAAAGCCCGACAGGCGGTGCTTGATATAGGTGGCGTAGGACGGCTTGGACTGTTCGCCATCGTTGACGATGCTGACCCCCGCCTCGATCTGGCGCTTGATAACATAGGCCGTCGCGTCCTCGACCGCCGCGTCGAACGCCGCCTCGGACACCGGCTCGCCCCCTTCGCGCGCGAACACGAGGTCAAGCAGCGCCTCGGGACGCGGCAGGCTGCCGACATGGGTGGTCGGGAAACGGATGGTCATGGCGCGGGCTTTTCCTTGGGGGTGGCACACAGGCGCAGGAAGCTGCCAATCGCGGCATCGAACCCCTGCGGATTGTCGCAATTGGCGAGATGGCCCGCCGCCGCGATCTCGGCATGGCGGCCATGCGCGGCAACGCGGCCAAGCGCGGCGGCACAGGCGCGCCGCCACGGCGTATCGAACTGGCCGGCCAGCGCCAGCACGGGCACGGCAAGCTGTTCGAGTGCAGCGCGCGGCAGGGCCGGCGGATCGGAAGGCGTGAGCAGATCGCGCCCGTCATAATCGGCAAGCATCGCGGCGGCGCGTGCGGCGGCTTCGGGCGTGTGGGTCTGCATCAGCGGGTGCGCCGCCCAGTCGCGCCGCATCGCCGCCACATCGCCTGCGGCCACCAGCGCGCGGTAGGCGGGCAGGTCGATCGTCTCGTCGCGGGCAACAAGGGACGGGAGCGGCGCGCCGGAAACCACCAGCCCCGTCAGGCGCGACGCAAACCTGCGCGCCATGTCGAGCGCCACCACCGCGCCCTGCGACAGCCCGACCAGCGCAAAGCGGTCGAACCCCAGCGCATCGGCGATCGCGATGACATCATCGGCCTCGCGCGCCAGATCGCCCGGCGCGGTGGCGCGCCCGTGCCCGCGGCGATCGGGCATGACGAGCAGGAACCCCCTGCCCAGCCCGGCGATCTGCGGCTGCCACATCCGGTGATCGAGCGTCCAGCCATGGAGCAGGATGACGGGCGCACCCTCCCCCGCCATCACGAACGGAATGGTGCCGCCAGCAACCGCGACCTGGCCCCGCCGCACAGCGCCCGCATGCAAGGGGGAACGGGCGGCAAGCATCGGCGGCAGCCCTTCCCCGCCGGTTCAGGCAGCTTCGGCGGCGCGGAACGGGTTGTTGTTGCGGTGATCACCTGCCAGCCAGCGCTTCAGTTCGGCATGGGCCCCGGCGCGACGCCCGGCATCAAGCGCCGCGGCACGCTCGTCGTCATGGGTGAACTCAAGGATCATGCCGTTGGGATCGGTGACATAGAGCGAGCGGCAATAGCCATGCTCGAGCACATAGGTCTGCGGCTCGGTGATGCCGGCGGCGGCGATGCGGCGGGCGAGTTCGGCCTGCCCGTCGGCATCGACATGCAGCGCGATGTGGATGAACGGGCTGGCCGGCATTTCCGGGCCGAATTCGGCCTGATCTTCGGGATCGGCGAATTGGAAGAAGGCGAGCGCGCTGCCATCGGCCAGCTCGAAGAACACATGGCAATAGGTGCGCTCCTTGCCGAACAGCTCGTCCTTTTCGCAATAAGTGGCCATCAGCGGAAAGCCGAGCACGTCTTCATAGAATGCGCGCGTGGCCTCCAGATCCTTGGTCACATAGGCGGTGTGGTGCAGGCGGTTGGCAAGGATCCTGGTCATGATGCTCTTTCCCTCAGTCCCTGAAACATTCAGGCGGCCAGCCTGGCCGCGATCTGTGCGACATGCGCGCCCTGGAAGCGCGCGCCGGCCAGCTCGTTGTCGCTCGGCATCCGGCGGCCGTCATTGCCGGCGAGCGTCGAGGCCCCGTAGGGCGTGCCGCCGCTGATCTCGCCCATCTCGGCATTGCCCTCGAAGCTGTAGGGCAGGCCGACAATCACCATGCCGTGATGCAGCAGGGTGGTGTGAAAGGAAGTGATGGTGGTCTCCTGCCCGCCATGCTGGCTGGCGGTAGAGACAAACACGCTGCCGACCTTGCCGACCAGCTTGCGGGCGAACCACAGGCCGCCGGTCTGGTCGAGGAAGTTGCGCATCTGTGCCGCCATGTTGCCGAAACGCGTGGGGGTGCCGAAGATGATCGCATCATAATCGGCCAGTTCGTCCGGGGTGGCAACCGGCGCTGACTGGTCGAGCTTCATCCCCGCCCCTCTGGCGACCTCATCGGCCACCAGCTCCGGCACGCGCTTCACGGTGACCTGGGTGCCGGCAATGCTCGCCGCGCCTTCGGCAACGGCTGCTGCCATTGCCTCGATATGGCCATAGCTCGAATAATAGAGCACCAGCACCTTGGTCATGTCTGCGATCCTTCAGAACTTGAAGCCGATTTCGGCGCCATAGCGGCGCGGACGGGCGCGGAACACGAAACCGCCCGGCGAGAATTCGGCGTTATAGGTTTCGTCGAACAGGTTCTGCGCGAACGCGGTGATCGACAGCCCATTCTTCAGCGTCACGCCCGCGCGCGCATCGACGATGTCGACCGGCTGGCGCACGGTGGTGTTGAACGGTTCCCACCAGGTCTTGCCGGTCCGGCGGTAATCGATCCGCAACAGGCCATCGACCGTGTCCGAGATCGGCCCGGCATATTGCATGCCAAGGTTCAGCGTGTAGCGCGAGATTTGCGGGGCCTCGTTGCCGATCACGCTTGCATCGGCAAAGTCCTTGATCTCGCTGTCGGTCACGCCGATCGCGGCGTTGATGTCGAGATTGGGCAGCACTTCGGCGGTTGCTTCCAGCTCGAAGCCGTTGATCCGCGTCTCGGGGATGTTGCCGAGATTCTGGGTCGAGGACTGGGCAAGGAAGACGAAGAAATAGCTGTTCCTCGACAGCGTGGTATAGGCCGCACCCGCCAGCCGCACCGGACCGAGCTGGGCCTTGGCGCCGATTTCGAACGTGTCGGCGGTTTCAGCGCGGAAGATGTCGCCGACGCCGACGATCGCGTTGTTGACCGCCTCCGCACCGACGCCGGTCTGGTTGAAGCCGCCCGAGCGGAAGCCGCGCGAATAGCCGCCATAGAGGGTCAGATCGCGGCTCGGCTCCCAGGTCAGGGTCAGCTTGGGCTGCCAGTCGTCGAACACGGCGGTGCGCACCTCACCGCTCTGCGCCTGCGGCACGCCCGGCACCACCGGCAGGAAGCCCTGCGGGGTCAGCGTCGTCTGGCGGCGCCGGTCGCGATCATAGCGCAGGCTGGCATCGACGCGGAACTTGGGCGACAGCTCATAACCGGCATTGGCAAACAGCGCCCAGGCGAAGTTATTCTGCCCGTCCGACAGAAAGCTGAACTGCGGATTGAGCGGATTGGTCGAGGGCGTCCGGAACACCGGGAACACGCCATTGCCAGTATCGACCATGTTGCCGGTCGAAATGAAGCGCTGGGTGTCGATCAGATAGCCGCCCACCATCCAGTTGAACGCCCGCCCATCCTCGGGCGACGCCAGCCGCACTTCCTGGCTGAAGGCCTTGACGTCCAGAAACTGGCTTTGATTGAGGTCGAAGCCGTTGCCGGGGCCGAGGATCGTCTCGAACAGGTTGAAGAAGAAGCTGTCTGCAATCGGCAGAAAGTCGAACGCATCGCCGGTCAGGATCTCCTGCAGCGTGTCGTAGGACGAGATCGATGTCAGGACCGCATTGTCGCCTGCATATTCGACCTTGAGCGAGACATTGTAGATATCGCGGTCGTTCTGGCCGGGATTGTTCACCCGCACATCGGCGACATCGTTCACATCGCCGACGATGTTGTAATAAAGGCCCTGTGTGCGCAGCTGGTTGACCGAGCCGCGCAGGTCGAAGGTCAGCCGGTCGCTCGCCTCGACCAGCAGATTGGCGCGCAGCGAGAAATCCTCGACCGGATCGGCATCCTCGCCCAGGAAGGTGTTGGGGATGAAACCGTCGGTGTTGTAATAGGATCCGGCGACGCGGAAGGCGACATTGTCGGCCAGCGGCCCGCTCACCCCGCCGCGCAGGAAATAGCCGAAGCCATTGTCGATCCCGGCGGTGATGTTGCCGGAGAATTTGTCGGTCGGCTTCTTGGTGGTGATGATGATCGCCCCGCCAATGGCGTTGCGCCCGTAAAGGCCGCCCTGCGGGCCCTTCAGCACCTCGATCTGGGCGATGTCGAACAGGTCCTGGTTGAACTGCGCGGGGTTCACCTGCTGCACCCCGTCGACGATCACCGCGACGCTGGGCTCCGAATTGCGGTTCTGGGTGATGCCGCGGATGATGACGAACGCATTGCCCGCATTCTGGGTCTCGACCAGATTGACGTTGGGGGTGAGCGCGATGAAGTCCGCCGGCCGCTCGATCCCGGCATTCTGGATCGCCCGGGAATCGAACGCGGTGACCGCCGCCGGCGTATCCTGCAGGCTTTCCTCGCGGCGCAGGCCGGTGACGATGATGCTCTGATCCTCGGCCTCTGGCGCTGGCGGCGTGGCGGCGCTGGTCTGTGCCGCAAGCGGGGCGGCATATGTCGCGGCCGCCAGACCCGCGGCAGCAAGCGCGACGGAACTGACGATCCTGGAGCCCGGATTGGTCATGTCTCTCTCCCCTGTGGACGCTTTGCGCCCCTTCTTTGGTCCCCTGCGAAGCTGTTCGCTTTCTTCGGTCCCCTCCGACACTGCCCATCTATAAACTTCGCATTGCGAAGTCAACTTCGATATACGAAAACAACGACGGCAGTGCCGGCGCGCCATGCGCCGAACAGGGCACGGCTCATCCCCCCGCTCATGCGCGGGTCATTGTCGGATCATCCGGGGGTGGCCGGACAGGCGATGCCCGGACCGGGGGAAACTGTCCCCGCTGACCGCTAGGGCTTGAGCGCGGCTTCCAGCGCCGGCCAGCGCCTGAGCGTCGCCTCGATCTCGCCCGCCGTGGCGCGCAGCAAAGGCAGGCGGGTGCGCACCAGCTCGTCCTGAGAGATGCGGGTGGTGGAGGTCGAGCAGTTGATGCTCGCGATCACCCGCTTGTCGCGCCCGAAGATCGGCACCGCCACCGACACGATGCCATAGTCCAGTTCGTCGAGCGCGGAATCGTAACCGCGTTCGGTGATCAACTTCAGCCGCTCGCCGAGCGCCGACCGGTCGGTCACCGTGCGCTCGGTAAAGCGCTGGAACGGCGCGCCGGACAGCAAAACGGCGCGTTCGTCGTCGGGCAGATAGGCGGCAATCGCTTTGCCGAGCGATGTCGCATGGAACGGAAAGCGCGTGCCCACCCCGGCCGCGACCCGGAACCGCCGGTCGGTCGAGACATGGGCGACATAGAGGATGTCGGTGCCCGCCAGCACCGCGAGGCTGGCGCTGTCTCCGGTCTGGTCGCGCAGCACCTGCAACGGGGGCAGCACCACCTGCTCGATCTGCATCGAGGCGAGAAAGGCCGATCCGATCGTCAGCACCGCCGGGCGCAGCAGGAACTTGCGATCATGCTGCCCGACATAGCCAAGCTCGACCAGCGTGATCAGGCACCGCCGCGCCACCGCCGGGGGCAGGCCGGTGACGGCCGCCACCTCGGACAGGGTCATCTCCGGATGATCCTCGTCGAACGCCTTCAGCACGCGCAGGCCGCGTTCGAGGGTCGAGAGGAATTCGGGGTCCTTTGCCCCCGCTTCCTTCCGGCCTGGTTCAGCCCCTGCGAGTCCCATGCTTAGGCCTTTCGATGCTGCGGCGGATGTCCGCGTCGTCGGCGCCCAATACGGGCGGTGCGGTGACGCTGTCCATGCGCTCGCCATCGAAGCTGAGCGGAAAACGGATGGTGCGGAAAGGGCCATGCGGGCCATCGGGGTCGCTCACCTCGATGCCGAGCGCCTTGGCCTGCGCGCTTTCCAGCACTTCGGCCGAATTATGGACCGGTGAGTTGGGCACTTCGAGCCGGGTGAGCTCGGCCGCCCATTCGGCCCGCGGGCGGGTGGCGAAGATCGGCGCGAGGAAGGCGACGACATCGTCATAATGGGCAATGCGCGCCTCGCGGCTGGCAAAGGCGGGGCGCGCGAGCATGTCCGGCTGGCCGACAGCGGTCGCCAGATTTTCCCAGAATTTGGGCGGCGAGGACATGTGCAGCGCGATCCATTGGCCGTCGGCACATTCAAAGACATAGCTCTGCGACACGTGCGGGCGGCTGTAGGGCCCCATCACCTGATCGGCCGACAGCAGATGGGTGAAATCATCGAGGTTGAAATGGCACATGGCCTCGAACATCGAGGTCTCGACCAGCCGCCCCTTGCCGGTCCGGTGCCGTTCGTTGAGCGCGGCCAGGATGCCGAGCGCGGCATAGAAACCGGTCATCGCATCGGCAATCGCCGGGCCGACGACGCGCGGATGCGCGGGATTGACCAGCAGCCGCAAAAAGCCCGATGCGGCCTGGGCAACGGTGTCGAAGGCGGGCCGGTCACGGTCCGGCCCCTCGTTGCCGAAGCCCGAGATCGAGGCATAGACCAGCCGCGGGTTGATCGCCTGCAACCGCGCCGCATCGACATTCAGCCGCCCCGCCACGCGCGGGCGGAAGTTCTGGATGAACACATCGGCATCGGCGACAAGCCGGTCGAGCACCGCAAGATCGTCCGGGTTCTTGGGGTCGATGGTGATCGAGCGCTTGTTGCGGTTATAGGTCTGGAAGTGCGGCGAATAGAGGCCGCCCTTGAAGCTGCGGAACGGATCGCCCGTGCCCGGCTGCTCGACCTTGATGACATCCGCGCCGAGGTCTGCGAGCAGCATCCCGGCCGCCGGGCCAGTGATGAAGGTGCCCATTTCGAGCACGGTAACGCCCGCGAGAGGTCCTGCCTTCATCCGCCCGATCCCAACTTCTTGCCTTGCCAATATGGTCAGGGTATATTCTTCGAATAACGAAATCAACTTCGTATAACGAAAAGAGTGCATCATGCGCATTGGCAAGCAGGACAACGCCGTCACCTCGATCTGCACCTCGGATGCCACCAGCATCACGGTGCGCGGGCTCGACCTGTGCAGCGAGGTGATCGGCCGGGTCGATTTCACCAGCTATTTCTGGCTGCTGGTGACCGGCCACATGCCCAGCCCGAAGCAGAAGGCGCTCGCCGATGCCGTGCTGTGCGCGATTGCGGAACACGGGCTGGTGCCCAGCGTCGTCGCCTCACGCATGACCTATGCCGCGGCCCCCGAGGCCTTTCATGGCGCGGTTGCCGCCGGGCTGCTCGGCTGCGGCTCGGTCGTCTTGGGCAGCGCCGAAGTCGCGGGCAGATTCTATGCGCAGGTGGTGGCCGATGCCGAAGGCGGCGATCCCGCCGCAACGGCCGTCGCTGCGGTCCGCGCGCTGCGTGCCGAGAAAAAGGCGATCCCCGGCTTTGGCCACCCGCAGCATTCAGACGGCGACCCCCGCGCCCACCGCCTGCTGGCGCTCGCCGCCGAGCATGGGATGGCGGGCAGGCATATCGCCATGCTGCGCACGATCGAGCGCGTGCTTCCCGAGGCCATTGGCCGCGCGCTGCCGATCAACGTCAATGGCGCGATCCCGGCGGTGATGCTCGATGCGGGCTTTCCGCTCGCCGCGCTCAAGGGCATCTCTTTGCTGGCGCGCACCGCCGGCCTGATCGCGCACCTGCAGGAAGAGAGCGAACGCCCCATCGGCTTCATCATGTCGGGCGCGGCCGCCGGACGGATCGGGTTCGAAAGCGAGAGCTGAAACCGCTTCGCGATCACGCCGCGATGCGATCATGAACCCGGTGCCGTGGCGCGGCAGGGCGTGCGCGCGGGCGACCGGCTGCCGCGCCGGGATCGCCTGCTGAGCCGCGGTCCATTCCCGTGGTTCCGGATTTTTCCGCCTTTGCCGCGGCGTGATGGTTAACGCGCCTATAAGACTGTCAGGGCCGGCAGCCGGCGACAGCATAGGGGCGTTTCAGTGAGCAGCTTTGGAACGTTTATCGATCCCGACACGTCGTTGCAGGACGTGGCTGATCCGGCCGCCCGACTGGGCGTGAGGGTTAACTCCGGCTTTCAGGCGCGCGGCCTGTTCGAGATGTTCCGTAACAGGAACAAGATTTTCGACATGATCGCCGACCGGATTGCCGAAACCGATCTTCGTTACGAGGATCAGTGCTCGGCCAAATATTATTTCGATCTTGTCAATGTTCTGCGGGATTTCAACGGCAGCTTCGACCGTCTGGTCGAGGTCGGCGTCTATATGGGCGGATCGTCGTCGATTTTCGCCGGGTGCATGGGCAAGTTTGATTTCGACCTTGATCTGGTCGACATCAACCCGCCCTTCCTGCAGTTCGCCTATGAACGGATCCGCCGCACCTTTCCCGAAGCGGTCGGCCGCGTGCGGCTATTCCATGGCGACGTGCCCTCCTATGTCTGCCATGTGATGCTGGAAGCCCATGGCATCCGCCACATCATCCACCATGACGGCGCCCATGATTTCAATCAGGTGGTGAAGGACATGGCGGCGCTTTATTATGCCCGCCATTCGCTGTTCGCGATCATCGCGCAGGACACGCATCTGCGCGGCACCATCGAGCATATGAACTTCGTCGATCTGGCGATGTATGCGGTGTTCGGCACCGATCTCAAATATGCGCCGATCGGCGAGGCCTATGCCGAGGGCACCGACCTGTGCCACCCCAATATCTATCAGGGCAATTATTTCATGCCGGGCGCGGCCGAGGGCTTTGTGCTGCCGATGGCCGCCAATCGGTTCGTCTATCCGCACCCGGCGCTGCGCATGGACGATTTCCTGCCGCCGCCGCGTGAGCGAGCGGCGGCTGCCGCCTGATGCCGGTTCCGGGTCATCCCCCGGCCCGCCTCAGTCGCCCGACGGTTCGTCCAGCTTCGGGGCGAGCAGCTGGATGATGCCCAGCGCGATCAGATAGACCGAGCCGGCGACGATGAAGATCAGGCTGTAGGTGCCGATCCGTTCCAGCACCTGACCGATATAGAGCGAGAAGATCATCCCCCCGACCGCGCCCGCCGTGCCGCCGATGCCGATGACGGAGCCGACCGCCTTGCGCGGGAACATGTCCGACGGCAGCGTGTAGAGATTGGCCGACCAGGCCTGATGCGCAGCGGTGGCGAGGCTGATGATCGCCACCGCGACCCACAGATTGTCGACCCATTGCGCAAAGAAGATCGGCGTCACCGCCAGCGCGCAGCCGAGCATCGTCACCTTGCGCGCCGCGTTGATCGTCCAGCCGCGCTGGATCAGCCGCGACGAGATCCAGCCGCCGACAATCGAGCCAAGGTCGGACACGACATAGATCACCACCAGCGGCGGCCCGAAGGTCTTGAGATCGAGCCCGTGGCGCTTGACCAGAAAATCGGGCAGCCAGAACAGGAACATCCACCAGATCGGGTCGGTCAGGAACTTGCCGGCCGCAAACGCCCAAGTCTCGCGCCGCCCGAGCAGGCGCGACCAGGGGACGCGCGCCGCCGGATCGGCGGGGTCGCTTTCGATATAGGCGAGTTCGCCCGCCGACAGCCGCCGGCTTTCACGCGGCCGCCGGTAGAGCGCCAGCCAGGCGACCAGCCAGATCAGGCTGACCGCACCGGTGATGACGAACGCCCCGCGCCAGCCATAAGCGAGCGTCAGCGCCGGCACGATCAGCGGCGTGACAATCGCGCCAACATTTGCGCCGGCGTTGAAGATTCCGGTTGCAAGTGCCCGTTCGCGCTTGGGAAACCATTCGGTCACCGCCTTCAGCCCGGCAGGGAAATTGCCGCTTTCGCCGATGCCGAGCAGGAACCGCACACCGGCAAAGCCCGCCACCGAGCCTGCCGCGGCATGCAGCATGTGCGCCCCCGTCCAGATGATGAAGGCGATGGCATAGCCGAGCCGCGCGCCGATCCGGTCGACGACATTGCCGAACGCGACATAGCCGAGCGCGTAAGCGAGCTGGAACCAGAACACGATGTCGGCATAGACGGTCTCGGTCCAGCCGAACTCGGCCTGCAATGTCGGCTTGAGCAGGCCGATCATCTGCCGGTCGACATAGTTGATCGCGGTCGCCGCAAACAGCAGCGCAACGATCACCCAGCGGTGTCGCCCCGTTTTTGGAACCGGCATCTTCGGAACCGGCATGGCGGCCATGGTGTCCGGCATTCTGAACCCCTCCCCTTGGCGCGGCCGGCCGTCTCAGGCGCGGTCTGGCTGCGCTTCGATCAAATCGCAGGCGATGCTGAACCGCCCGCCGAAATCGGCCTCGACCCGCTGCCCGGCCCGCGCATCATGCACGCCGCCGATCGCGCCCGAGGAAATCCACTGGCCGGGGCGCAGCGCGATGCCGCGCGCGGCCATCAGTTCGAACAGGAAACGCGCAGATCCGATCGCCCCGTCGGGAAAGGCTGCCGCCTGCCCGCGTCCCACGGCCTTGCCGTCAATCAGCGTGGTCACGTCCCATTGTTCAAAGCCGCTGGTGCGCCAGTCGGGCACCGCCGGGCCGATCACCAGCCCGTTATTGTTGCCGAAATCCGAAATCACCACCAGCGGCCCGAGCGCGTTGATCGTGGCGAGCGGCGAGCTGGCAATCTCGATCCCGACATGCACGGCGTCGATCAGCGCAGCGGCCTCGTCCAGACTGAACCGCGTCTGGCCAGCCGGCGGCACCGCGCCGATGCGCAGCAGAAACTCGGCCTCGCCGGCGGCGAACCCGCCGCTGAACACCGGCATCGCCACCGCCTCGCCGGTTGCTGCCCCCGTCGCGGCGAAGATCGGCCCGGCCAGCCGCTCGGTGCCGAGCGTGTCGGACAGCGGCGGCAGCACCCTGCCGACCTTCCAGCCGATGACCTCATGGCCCCAGCCGGCAATCGCATGGTCCTGAATCCGGTAGGCCTCGGTCAGGTCGACCGGCTGGCACCCCGGATAATCGGCCAGCGGCGCGGCCGCGCGCCTGGCCGCGAGAAACCGGCCGGCAATGTCGGCGGGATCGCCAATGGGCAGTTCCTGCACGTATCCTCCTCCGCTTTCCCGATCAGCTATTGGAAACCGGTGTCATAATCAACTGCCTATCGCCAGCCCGGCGTCGTCGGCAAGGGCGGACGCCGCGCGCAGGATCGCGGCGCGCGCCGGGGCGGCGGCGACCAGCGCGGCGGGAAACACCGCCCGGCAGGCCAACAGCGCCTCCAGCGGCGCCGGCTCCCGCGCCCGTGCGGCCAGCTCGGCGGCGAGCGGATCGGTAAGCGCCCGCCCCGCCCGGCTTTCGCGGATGACAAACACCATCCAGCCGGCCACCGCCCGCGCCAGCAGCGCGAACGGCGTGCCCCGTCGCAGGGCCTCGGCAATCGTGTCGAGCAGGCGATAGGGCAGCTTTTGCGATCCGTCCCAGGCGATCTGGGCAAGCCGATGGGCGATGGCCGGGTTGCGGAACCGGTCGCGTATCTCGCGGCCATAGCCGGCCAGGTCGAACGCGCCCGGCGCGGTCGCCGGGATGATTTCGTCGTCGATCAGTCGTTCGATCAGCGCTGCAAGCGCCGGATCGGCCATCGCCCCGGCCACTGTCTCATGCCCGGCAAGCAGCCCCAGATAGGCAAGCGCCGAATGCGGGCCGTTGAGGATGCGCAGCTTGGCGCGCTCCCACCCCGCGACATCGCGGGTCAGGATCACCCCCGCCGCCGCCAGATCGGGAGCACCCGGCGGCAAAATGTCTTTTACCACCCAGGCGGCATAGGCTTCGCGCTGCACCGGGCAGCGATCCTCCCAGCCACAGGCGTCCTGCACCCGCGCGCGCAGCGCATCGTCGGTCGCCGGGGTGATCGAATCGACCATGGTGTCGGGAAACGCCGCCTCGCCGGCGATCCACTGCGCCAGCTCCGCATCGCGCCGGCCGGCCAGCGCCAGCACGGCGGAACGCAGCTTGCGGCCATTGCCGGTCATATTGTCGCAGCATAGCACCGAAAACGGACTCAATCCGGCCGCGCGCCGGTCAGCCAGCGCCAGCACCAGCCATCCGGTCAGGCTGACCGGCCGGTCGGGATGGGCGAGATCATGGACGATATCGGGATGGCCGAAATCGACCTGCCCGTCCGGGCCGAGGCAATAGCCTTTCTCGGTCACCGTCGCGGTGACGAGCGCGACGCCAGGCTCGGCCAGCTGGGCGCGCAGCCCGGCGCGGTCATCGGGTCCGAACAGGCGGCGATGGACGTTGATCGGGCGATATTCGGGCGTCTCGTCCAGAATGGCGAGGGTGTAGCGCCCCTGTTGCCGGCGCAGTGCGTCGATGGTCCCGGCGGAGCGCAGCGCGGCAGCGGCGATGCCCCAGCGCGGGTCGAGGCGGCACAGCCGGTCGACATAATCGGCCTGATGCGCGCGGTGAAACGCGCCCGGGCCGAAATGGACGATGCCGACGCCGCTCACAGCGTCACGCCCCGTTTCCAGATTGCGATTTCGCGCTCCCCGGCCCGTTCGGCCGCGGTTGGCGCGCCCGAGGCGATATCGGCAATGCAGCGCCCGAGATCGTCCGCCGCCGCATCCGGCCCCGCGGCCAGCACCTGGCCGGCGTCGAAATCGATCCAGCCGGGCTTGCGCAGCGCCAGCGCGCTGTTCGACGCGATCTTGATCGTGGGCGCGGGAAAGCCGAGCGGCGTCCCCCGCCCGGTGGTGAACAGGATGACCGTCGCGCCTGCCGCGACCAGTGCGGTCGACGACACGGCATCATTGCCCGGTGCTTCGAGCAGGGTCAGCCCGGCGCGCCGCACCCGCTCGCCATAGCGGCGCACATCGGCGACGCGGGCATGGCCGCCCTTCTGCACCGCACCCAGCGACTTTTCCTCGAGCGTGGTGATGCCCCCGGCGATGTTGCCGGGGGACGGATTTTCGGACACCGGATGGCCGGCGGCGAGGAAATGGCGCTTCATGTCGTTGACCAGCCCGACAATGCCGTCGAACACATGCGCGTCGGCCGCGCGGTCCATCAGCAATTGTTCGGCGCCGAAAATCTCCGGGATTTCGGTCAGGATCGCGCGTCCGCCTGCCGCCACCAGCCGGTCGGCGATCCGCCCGAGCAGCGGGTTGGCGGTCAGGCCGGAAAACCCGTCCGATCCGCCGCATTTGAGGCCGATGACCAGATCGCCGAATTCAAGCTCCTCCCGCCGTGCCAGCGCGGCGATGCGCGCGAGCGCATCGACCGCCGCCAGACCGGCGGCCACCTCGTCGGCCTCACTTTGGGCATGGACGGCGCGGATGCGCCCGCGCTGCTCCTCCGGCACTTGCGCCAGCAGCTGGTCGAGCTGGTTGGATTCGCAGCCCAGACCGAGCAGCACCACCCCGGCGGCATTGGGGTGGCAGGCCAGGCTTGCCAGAATGTCGCGCGTTCCCGCCAGATCGTCGCCCAGTTGCGAACAGCCGAACGGGTGGGTGAGCGCATGCACGCCATCGACCTGCCCGGCATGGCGGGCGGACGCGATGGCCGCGATCCGGCTTGCCGTCCGCGCGACGCAGCCGACTGTGGGGATGATCCAGATCTCGTTGCGCGTCGCCGCCCGCCCGTCGGCGCGCCGATAGCCGCGAAACCGGGGCATCGCCACGCGCGGCAGCGGCCGCACCGGCGCGGGGTTGAACGCATAGGTGGACACGCCGCCCAGCCGCGTGGCGAGATTATGGCTGTGGACATGATCGCCCGGCCTGATCGGCGCGGTCGCCGCCCCGATCGGGAAGCCGCCCTTGATCACCGCCTCGCCAGCCGCCGCCGGCCGCAGCGCGACCTTGTGCCCGACCGGGATGTCGGCCCGGATCGCCACCGGGCCGGACGGCCCGGCCACGACGCATCCCGCCGCCAGCGTCACCAGCGCGACGCCGACCATGTCGTGCGGATCAAGGACCAGCAGGTCGCGGCAGGACTGCGGCGTCACGCGGTCGGGGCGCTCGGGCAGGGCATCGGTCATGTGGCCTTTGGAGCCGATCACGGTAACCGGTGTCAATAGCGGAGACGTCCGATCCGGCGATGGGCAGCCCCGGCAGGCCGCACTGGCAAAGCTGGTCGCGCCCGCCGCCGGGCGATGCGGCGGACAGGGCTTGCAGGCCCATCTGACACCGGTTACCAGCCAGAGCTGGCGGCCATGGCGTGGCGACATCCGGTCCCACATGCTGTCCGGCCCCGAAATGCACGAACCAACGCAGGAAGACGATGCCGCGCCCTTTGAGCCTTGATCCGGACCGGCTGTTTCCGGCTGATCCCGCAACCCGTTCGATTGCGCGCGCGCTCTACCGCGAGATTGCCGGGCTGCCGATCATCAGCCCGCATGGCCACACCGATCCAGCCTGGTTTGCGACCAACGCACCATGGCGCGATGCGACCGAGCTGCTGCTCGCGCCCGACCATTATCTCTACCGGATGCTCTACAGCCAGGGGTTGCCGCTCGACGCGCTGGGCGTCGCCAGCCGGCGCGGCCCCTCCCCCGCCGATCCGCGCGCGGCATGGCGGCTGCTGGCCGATCACTATCATCTGTTCCGCGGCACGCCGTCGCGGCTGTGGCTCGACCATGTGTTCGCCGATCTGTTCGGGATCCAAGTGCTGCTCGGCCCCGATACGGCCGATCATTATTATGACTGCATCGCCGCCGCGCTCGCCCGGCCCGAATTCCGCCCGCGCGCGCTGTTCGACCGGTTCAATATCGCGCTGCTCGCCACGACCGAGGGGCCGCACGATACGCTTGCCCATCATGCGGCGATCCAGACGTCCGGCTGGCCGGGGCGTGTCGTCACCACCTATCGCCCCGACGCGGTCATCGATCCCGAGCATGAGGATTTTGCCGCGGCACTCGCGACGTTCGGCCAGATCACCGGCGAAGATGTGCATGACTGGCGCGGCTATCTGGCCGCGCACCGCAAGCGCCGCGCCGATTTCCGCGCCGCAGGGGCGACCGCGACCGATCATGGCCATCCGACGGCGCGAACCGCCGACCTGCCCCCGGCCGAGGCCGAGGCGCTGTTCCGGCGGGTCGTCACCGGCCGCTGGTCGCCCGCCGATGCCGAACTGTTCCGCGCCCAGATGCTCACCGAAATGGCGGCGATGAGCGTGGAAGACGGCATGGTGATGCAGATCCATCCGGGGGCGGTGCGCAATCACAATCGCTGGCTGCACACCCATTTCGGCCGCGACCGCGGGGCCGACATCCCCAGCCGCACCGATTATGTCGAGGCGCTGCGCCCGCTGCTCGACCGGTTCGGCAACCGCAGCGATCTGACCGTCATCGTCTTCACCCTGGATGAAAGCAGCTATGCGCGCGAGCTGGCCCCGCTTGCCGGACATTATCCGTGCCTCAGGCTCGGCCCGGCCTGGTGGTTCCACGATTCGCCCGAAGGCATGCGCCGGTTCCGCGAGATGACGACCGAGACCGCCGGCTTTTACAACAGTGTCGGGTTCAACGACGACACCCGCGCCTTTCTGTCGATCCCGGCGCGCCATGATGTCGCCCGCCGCGTCGATTGCGCGTTTCTGGCGCGGCTGGTGGCCGAGGGCCGGTTGACCGACTGGGAGGCTGCCGAACTGGCGCATGAGCTGACCGACGGGCTGGTCCGCCGCGCCTACCGGCTCTGAGCCGGGCGCGCGCACAGCCAGCCCTGATGCGCAAACGGGCTTGACAGCTGCGGCGGCTGGCTTCAGACCGATGACACCGGTTACTTCGTTTGGTAGTCGAGATGGGCGACCCCGCAGCAATGGTGGGGCGCCCAGAGGGGGGATTATCATTTCTGCACCTCTCCAGTCTCGTAGCCACGAATCCGGCTTTTTCGCGCCGGGTTTGGAAACCGGTGTCAACCGGTTCATCCGGGCAGGGAGGGAGGCAAGAATGGGCGTGCGATTGAGCAGGACTGAACGGGCCGGAACGGAGCAGGCGAGCACGGACCGGGCGCGGGGCATGATCGGGCTGCTGGGCGCAGCATCGCTGCCGGCGCTGGCACTTGTGCTGGCCACCCCGGCACGGGCCAGCGAACCGGCGGCAGTCGCGCCCGATGCCGAAGAGCCCCAGACCGCTGATAGCGCCGGCACGCCGGGCCCTGACATTGTCGTCACCGGCTTCCGCGAAGCGCTGCGCCGCTCGCTGACCGAAAAGCGCGAATCCATCGGCATCGTCGACGTCATCAAGGCCGAGGACATTGCCGATTTCCCCGACAACAATCTGGCGGAATCGATCCAGCGCATCCCCGGCGTCGCGATCACCCGCGACCAGGGCGAAGGCCGCAACATCACGGTGCGCGGCCTTGGCCCGCTGTTCACCCGCGTGCGCATCAACGGCATTGAAGGCCTGTCGACGACCGGCGGTGCCGATGCCAGCGGCGGGGCCAATCGCAGCCGCCAGTTCGACTTCAACGTGTTCGCCTCCGAACTGTTCAACCAGATCACCGTCCGCAAGAGCGCCTCGGCCGATGTCGAGGAAGGCGCGCTGGGCGCGACCGTCGACCTGCAGACCGCGCGGCCGTTCGATTACAAGGAAGATCTGCTGATCGCCGGCAACGCCCAGGTCGGTCTCAACGACCTTTCGGGTGCCGTCGATCCGCGCCTGTCGGCGCTGTTTTCGACCAAGCTGGCCGATGGCACGATCGGCATCCTGCTGTCCGGCTCCTACAGCGAACGCGGGATATTGGAGGAAGGCCCGTCGACGGTGCGCTGGGAGCGCGGCAGCGACAATGGCGGGTTCGCCGCCGCCTCGACCCGCCCGACTGGCGCGACCGCGCCCGGCTTCGGTTTTTTCCATCCGCGCATCCCGCGCTATGACAGCTTCCGTTACAAGACCGAGCGTCTGGGCCTGACCGGCTCGATCCAGTGGCAGCCGAGCGACGAGACGCTGCTGACCTTCGATGCGCTCTATGCGAACTTCAAATCGCAGCGCACCGAACAATATCTCTCCGCACTGTCGTTCAGCCGCTCGGGCACCGGCAAGCCGCAGACCGTGATCCTGCCGGGCGCGGTCGTCGATGCGACCAACAGCCTGGTCGCCGGCACGTTCAACAATGTCGATGTGCGCGTCGAAACGCGGTTCGACCGGCTGGAGACCGAGTTCCAGCAATATACCGCAACCCTGCACCAGGAACTGGGTGAGCGGGTCCGCATCGACCTGCTCGGCGGCTATTCCAAGTCGGATTTCTCCAACCCGATCCAGACGACCGTCGCCATCGATGCCAACAACATCCAGGGCTATAGCTACGATTTCCGCGACAGCCGTTTCCCGCGCTTCGGCTATGGCAGCTTCGATCCCGCCAATGCCGCGGCCTATACGCTGGGCGAAATCCGCCTGCGGCCGCAGTTCGTGCAGAATGATTTCCGCGTCGGCCGCGTGCAGGCCGAATGGGACGCGCTCGACACGGTCAAGCTGCGGCTGGGCGGCGATTACAAACGCTATGGCTTCGGATCGCAGGAGTTCCGCCGCGCGCTCGAAACCGACGTCGCCGGCCTGCTCGCGCCCGGTCAGCTGCCCGGGCTGACCACGCCCTACTCGTTCAGCCGCGGGACGCCGCTCAACGGCTCGCCGCGCACCTTCGCCGCGCCCGACATCGACGCGTTCGAGCGCGCGCTCGGCATCTATTCGAACACCGGGCGGTTTGCACTCACGGGCATCACCAACCCGTCGGCGCGCGGCAGCTTCCGCACGGTCGATGAGCGCGATCTGGGCTTTTTTGCCCAGGCAGTGTTCAACGGCGAGGTCGCCGGCCTGAAGGTCAAGGCCGATGCCGGCGTCCGCTGGGTCGAGACCCGCCAGAACTCGACCGGCTATACGAACACGCCGACCGGCTTCCAGCTGGTCGAAGTGACCCGCAGCTATGACAATTGGCTGCCCTCGGCCAATGTCAGCATCGAGTTTGCCGAAGGGCTGATCGGCCGTGTCGCGGCCGCGAAGGTGCTGGCTCGCCCCGATATCGGCACCGTCAATCCGGGCGGCGCCTTCTCGATCAGCGGCGGCAACCGCACGCTCAACTTCGGCAACCCGTTCATCGATCCGATCGAGGCGACCGATGTCGACATGTCGCTCGAATGGTATTTTGCACCGGAATCCGCGCTGATTGTGGGGCTGTTCTACAAGGACATCTCAAGCTTCGTTGCCACCTCCACCCAGGCGCTGCCGTTCAACCAGCTGGGCCTGCCCAACGCGCTGCTTGACGGCACCGGCGTGCTTCCGACCGACCTGTTCCAAGTCACCCAGCCGGTCAACAGCCGGGGTGGCGAGCTCAAGGGGATCGAAATCGGCTTCCAGGCACCGTTCCGCTTCCTGCCGGGTTTCCTGTCCAACTTCGGCATCCAGGCGAACTACACCTTCGTCGATTCGGACATCGAATATCCGCTGTCGACCGCTGTCGGCGCGCCGGTGATCGTCCAGCCGCTGGTCAATCTGTCGCGGCACGGGGCGAACGGCACGCTCTATTACGAGGACAAGCGCTTCTCGATCCGCGGGTCGGTGGCCTATCGTTCGGGCTTCCTGACCAATGTGCCGGGCCGCAACGGCGTGCCGGTCGGCTCCGCACCGAACTTCAACGCCAGCTCGGGGCGGCCGACCTTCAACGATGTCGAAGGCACCAAGGGCACGATCAACATCGATGCCGCAGCTTCTCTGAAGCTGACCGAGAATGTCACGCTGACCTTCGAGGCGATCAACCTGACCGATGAATATATCGACCAGTTCATCGACAGTGCCGCCGACCGGCTGAGCGTCTACCACCATTTCGGACGCCAATTCTATTTCGGCGCCCGGTTCAAGTTCTGATCGTGCCCCCCGCTCTCCCCCGGCTGTGCCGGGGCGATGAGCCGGGGGGAACCAGCGGCCGCACCGGCCGCCGCACTTGCCCGGCAGGTCATGATCGGGCAGGAGCGGCGGCAGTGTACCTAGGCAAGGCGCCGGGCGGTTAGCTCAGTTGGTAGAGCATCTCGTTTACACCGAGAGGGTCGGCGGTTCGAACCCGTCACCGCCCACCATCAAAACAGCGATCTGGCCTGATCGCGCGGGACCGTCAGTCCGGCCGCCAGCCCAGTTCATGCGCCTGCTCGAACCATCGCAGCAGCCCGGCCAGCGCCGGTTCGGACAGATCGATGAAGATCCGGCGGCCATCGTCGGGATCGGCGCGGCGCACCAGCAGGCCGTGATCGGTCATCATCCGGATCCAGCGCAGCGCGGTCGTCGACGGCACATTGGCGGCGATGCACAGGCTCGATACCGCCACCGATACGCCTTCCAGCCGGGCGGCAAGCAGATCGAGCATCATGTCCCAGGCGGGATCGGCGAACAGGGCATCGCTGAACCCCTGCCCGCGCAGCCGGCGCAGCCGGATCATCGCGCGGACGTGCCGGGCGGCAAGGCGTGGCGGCGCATCGGGCACATCCGCCGACCCGTTTCTCAGCATCCCCGACATGTCGGCCAGCGCGGCCGCGATCCGCGCGGTCTCGTCGCTCAGCCGGCTCAGCCGCTCGGCTTCGTGGCGCAGCCCCTGTTCGAACAAACGCTCCCGCGCGGGAAACAGCGCCGATCGCAGCGCCGCCAGCCGGTCGAACGGCGACGGATCGCACAGCAGCTCGACCTCGCGGGCGGTGATCGTTGCCATCACCGTGTCGATGAGCGGGGCCGGAAAGCACACCACCGCGCGCAGCCGCCCGCTCCGCGCGGCCTCGTCCGCCCATTGCAGAAGTTCGGGGCCCCAGGCTCCGGCCCAGCCATCCAGCTCGATGACCGCGGCGGCCGCGCGCACCTGCGCATCGAGCCGGGCGCGGCCTTCCGACAGGGCAGCGGTGCCGACCACACGGCCCCCGGCATCGGCGACAAGATGCGCGGTCAGCGCCCGCGCCTCGCCCCGGTCCGCGACCACGATCACCGCCGGTGCATCCGACCATGGGGCCTCGGCATCAAGGCCGCCCTGCTGCCGCTCGGGCAAGCCGATCAGGTCTCCGCCCGCCATCATCCCGTTCCCCGCATTGCCGGGCAAGACTGGCGCGGCATGAACGATCTGTCAGCCCACGCATCCGAACCGGATGCGGTTTCAGGCGAGACGGGGGGTGGGGCGGCAAGACCGCGCCTCAGTCGAGCGACTTGACGATTTCCTCGACCATTTTCTTGGCGTCGGCGAGCAGCATCATCGTGTTGTCGCGGTAGAAGACCTCATTGTCGACGCCGGCATAGCCGACCCCGCCCATTGAGCGCTTCACGAACAGCACGGTCTTGGCCTTTTCGACGTCGAGGACGGGCATGCCATAGATTGGCGAGGTCTTGTCGGTCTTGGCCGCCGGGTTGGTGACGTCGTTCGCGCCGATGACAAAGGCGACATCGGCCTGGGCGAATTCGGAGTTGATGTCCTCCAGCTCGAACACCTCGTCATAGGGCACGTTGGCTTCGGCCAGCAGCACGTTCATGTGCCCCGGCATGCGCCCGGCGACCGGGTGGATCGCATATTTGACCGAGACGCCCTTTTCCTTGAGCTTGTCGCCCATTTCGCGCAGCGCGTGCTGCGCCTGGCTGACCGCCATGCCATACCCGGGGACGATGATGACGCTTTCGGCCTCGCCCATCAGGAAGGCGGCGTCTTCGGCCGAGCCGCGCTTCCACGGCCGGTCGATCTTGGCCGCACCCGCGCCGCCCGCTCCCGCATCGGCACCGAAGCCGCCAGCGATCACCGAAATGAAGCTGCGGTTCATCGCCTTGCACATGATGTAGCTGAGGATCGCGCCCGAGCTGCCGACCAGCGCACCGGTGATGATCATCGCCGAATTGCCGAGCGTGAAGCCCATCGCTGCCGCCGCCCAGCCGGAATAGCTATTGAGCATGGAGACGACGACCGGCATGTCCGCGCCGCCGATCGGGATGATCAGCAGGAAACCGATGACGAAGGCGAGCGCGGTGATCCACCAGAACAGCTGACCGCCGCCCGAGGCCGCGCCTTCGCTGAGCGTGAAGGCGATGATCAGCCCGATGATCGCGCCGCCGATGGCGAGATTGAGCAGATGCCGCGCCGGCAGCAGGATCGGCGCGCCCGACATGTTGCCGTTGAGCTTCAGGAACGCGATCACCGACCCGGAAAAGGTGATTGCACCGATGGCAACGCCCAGCCCCATTTCGATCCGGCTGACGGCAAGGATGCGGCCGGCCGCGTCGGTGATGCCGAACGCCTCCGGGTTGAGGAACGCCGCCGCCGCGACCAGCACGGCAGCAAGGCCGACCAGCGAGTGGAAGGCGGCGACGAGCTGAGGCATCGCCGTCATCGCGATCCGCCGCGCCATCACGATGCCGATGACCGCGCCGATGCCGATGGCACCCGCAATCTCGATCAGCCCGGCATCATGATGCTGCCACAGCGTGGTCCCCACCGCGAGCGCCATGCCCACCATGCCATAGCGGTTGCCCGCCCGGCTGGTCGACGGGCTGGACAGGCCGCGCAGCGCGAGAATGAAACAGATGCCCGCGATCAGATAGGCGAGCGCGACGAGCGGATTGACCGGTGCGGCTTCATGCATGGCGCTTACCGGTCCTTCTTCTTGTACATGGCGAGCATCCGCTCGGTGACGGCAAAGCCGCCAAAGATGTTGACCGAGGCGAGCACGACGGCCAGCAGCCCCAGCCATTTCGACACCGCGCTGCCGCCGGCCGCGCCCGCGATCAGCGCGCCGACCACGATCACCGAGGAGATCGCGTTGGTCACCGCCATCAGCGGCGTGTGCAGCGCCGGGGTGACCGACCAGACGACATAATAGCCGACGAAACAGGCCAGCACGAAGATCGAGAGGATCGAAATGAAGGTCATCGGGCGTGCTCCGCAGCCGGATTGATCGAAAAAAGGCGCTGACCGCCAGCGCGACAGCGCGCTGCCCGCCCCGCAGGATCGGGACGGGACACGGCCATCATCGCCGCACGCGCTCCGCTCACCCGAGCAGCCTTGCGTTGACCACCTGGCCGCCGCGCGTCAGGCGGATGGCCTGGGTGATCTCGTCGTCATCGGGCAGCACCGGGGCCTTGCTGTCCTTGTCCCAGAAGGCGGACAGAAAGTTGAACAGGTTGCGCGCGAACAGCGCCGAGGCATCGGCGGCAAGCCGGCTGGGCACGTTCCTGTGGCCGACAATCTTGACGCCGTGGCGCACCACGATTTCCCCGGCAACCGCGCCCTCGACATTGCCGCCCTGTTCGACCGCGAGATCGACGATGACGCTGCCCGGCTTCATCGAGGCAACCTGCGCATCGCTGATCAGCCGCGGCGCGGCGCGGCCGGGGATCAAAGCGGTGGTGATGACGATGTCCTGCTTGGCGATGTGCGCGGACACCAGCTCCGCCTGCGCCGCCTTATATTCATCGGACATTTCGGTGGCATAGCCGCCCGAGCCTTCGCCCTCGATGCCCTTCACATTCTCAACGAAGATCGGCTTGGCACCCAGCGACATGATCTGTTCGCGGGTCGCGGACCGCACATCGGTCGCCGACACCTGCGCGCCCAGCCGGCGGCCGGTGGCAATCGCCTGCAGCCCGGCAACGCCGACGCCCATCACGAACAACTTGGCCGCGGACACCGTGCCCGCCGCCGTCATCATCATCGGGAAGGCACGGCCATATTCGGCGGCAGCATCGAGCACCGCCTTGTATCCGGCCAGGTTCGACTGCGACGACAGAATGTCCATCGACTGCGCACGGGTGATGCGCGGCATGAACTCCATCGCCAGCGCCTCGACGCCCAGCGCGGCATATTGATCGACGCGCGCCCGCTCCCCGAACGGGTTGAGACCCGCGACCAGCAGCGCACCGGGCTTCACGCCCTGAAGGCTGTCGGGCGGCGGCCCCTGCACGCCGAGCAGGATGTCGGCACCGGCAATCGCCTCGCCGCGCGACGCGATGGTCGCGCCGGCGGCGGCATAATCGGCATCGGCGATCTGGGCGCCGGCACCTGCACCGGTCTCCACCGTCACCGCCGCGCCGAGGCCGGTGAACTTCTTGACGGTTTCGGGGGTTGCGGCGACGCGCTTCTCGCCGTCCGCATGCTCATTGAGGACGGCGATCCGGGTCAAGGCCTCAGCCCGCCACCAGGCCGACGACCACGGCCGTCACGATCACCACCAGCACCGTGCCCCACTTCACCAGGCCGATAAAGCCCGAATAGGTTTTCTGTTGCGCCTGGATGTCGCCGTTGATCGCCATTTTCATTCCATTTCGTTGCACGTGTCGCACGGTCTTAGCCAGCAAGGCCGCGCCACCGCAAGGCCCGTTTTGGACCGCGCTTAACACCCCCTTTACGGTGCCGACTGTATCAGGGCTGGACAGTTCTGACGCAGCAACGAGGAACAGATGGCCCGAGGCGACACACGGATGCTGATGCTGGTCGATGACGAACCGGCCCAGCGGCGTCTGGTCGGCGCCATTGCCGGCCGTGCCGGCTGGCGCACGCTGTTCGCCGCCGATGGCGCGGCCGCGCTCGACATTCTGGCGACGCAGGACGGGATGCTGCTCGATGCGGTGCTGATCGACCAATATGGCCCCGGCGAACAGACAATCGATCTGATCGCCACGCTGCACGCCCGCCGCCCGGCGCTGCCGATCCTGTTGCTGACCGCGCATGGCTCGATCGACGTGGCGGTGGCGGCGATGCGCGCCGGCACGAGCGATTATCTGATCAAGCCCATCGCGCCCGACCGGCTGCTCGCAGCGCTCGATGCCGCAACGGCCAGCCGCGCCAATGTCGGCGAGCTGCGCCCGCTCACCGAAAAGATCAATGTCGCGCTCGGCTTTGACGAGATTGTCGGCTCCGCGCCGCAATTCCGTGCCGCGCTGGCAATTGCCGCCAAGGCGGCGCGCGCGCGGGTGCCGGTGCTGGTCGAGGGCGAAAGCGGCGTCGGCAAGGAAGTGGTGGCCGAGGCGATCCACGCCGCCAGCCCGCGCGCCAAAAAGGGGCTGGTCGCCGTCAATTGCGGTGCCATTCCCGGCAATCTCGTCGAATCCGAGCTGTTCGGCCATGAACGCGGCGCGTTCACCGGCGCGTTTGAACGGAAGATCGGCCGGTTTCAGGAAGCCGATGGCGGCACTTTGTTCCTCGACGAGGTCGGGGAGCTGCCGCTCGAGGCGCAGGTCAAGCTGCTGCGCGTGCTGCAATCGGGCGAGATCCAGCCGATCGGCGCGCGCGTCACCCGCGATGTCGATGTCCGCGTGATCGCCGCGACCAACAAGAAGCTGGTCGACGAGGTCGCCGCCGGGCGGTTCCGCGAGGATCTCTATTACCGGCTGAACGTCGTGCAGGTGACGATCCCGCCGCTGCGCGAGCGCAAGGGCGACATCCCTGCCCTTGCCCGCCATATGCTGACTCGGATCGCCGGCCAGCCGGGGATGCGCAGCCTGGGCATCACCGACGAGGCGCTGGCGCTGCTGATGGCCTATGACTGGCCAGGCAATGTCCGCCAGCTGCAGAACGCCTTGTTCCGCGCCGCGGTGCTGTGCGACGGCGATGCGCTGACATCGGCCGATTTCCCGCAGATCGCGCTGCACACGATGGACGGCCTGCCCCAGCCGCTCGCGCCGCAGGGCGGGATCGGCGTCACCCTGTTCGAACCCGATGGCCATATCCGCAATCTGGAAGCGATCGAGGCCGATGTGATCCGGCTGGCCATCGGCCATTATCGGGGGCGGATGACCGAGGTTGCCCGGCGGCTGGGGATTGGCCGCTCGACGCTGTACCGCAAGCTCGGCGAACTCGGCATCGGCGACGCCGCCGCCTGACCGGCGATCAGATCGCCGCGCCGAAACTCTGGCTAAGGGCCTGATCGCGCAGCCCGCGCCACACGCGCAGCGCCTGCACGGTTTCGGCGACGTCATGAACCCGCACGATCTGCGCGCCCTGCTCCACGCCCTTGAGCGCCAGCGCGACCGATCCGCCAAGCCGCTGGTCGGCCGGGGCCTCGTTCGACAGCGCGCCGATCATCCGCTTGCGGCTGGCGCCCAGAAACAGCGGGCAGCCAATGCCGTGCAGCAGCGCCAGCCCGTTCAGGATCGCCAGATTATCGGCCAGCGTCTTGCCAAAGCCGATGCCCGGATCGACGAGGATGCGCGACCGGGGCACGCCCGCGGCTTCGACCGCCGCCACTCGCGCCGCCAGCCAGTCGAACAGCTGCAACAGGGGCTGCGCGCCCAGCGTCTGCCGGTGCAGATCGCGCGGATCGCCGGCATGCATGAGTACGATCGGGCAGCCCGCAGCGATCACCGTACCAAGCGCGCGATCATCGCCGAGCAGCGCCGACACATCGTTGACGATGACCGCCCCGGCGGTGAGCGCCGCCGCCATCACCGCGCCGTTGCGGGTATCGACCGACACCGCGACCCCGGCACGGGCGAGCCGTTCGATCACCGGCACCACGCGGGCGATCTCATCCCCCTCCCACACCGGCTCTGCGCCGGGGCGGGTCGATTCCCCGCCGACATCGACCAGCGCCGCCCCCGCCGCCGCCGCCATGACGCCGGCCGAGGCCGCCGCTTCGGGGTCGCCGGCATGGACGCCGCCATCGGAAAAACTGTCGGGCGTGACATTGAGGATCGCCGCCACCTGCGGCTGATCGAACCGGATCGTGCGCTCGCCAAGCTGGAGCGGCGGGCGCGGCGCGGCCAGCGCGGCCCTGACCGGCTGCACCGCATCGGGCAGCGCATCGGCCTCTGCCACCGGCACCAGCCGGCGCGCGGTGATGCGCCCATCCTGAACGACCGTCAGTTCATAGGCGCTGTGCCACACCAGCCCGCCGGCCAGCCGGGTGACCTGCCCGTCAAACCCGACCGGCGTGTCGACGAACCCGGTCGGGCGCAGATAATGGCGCAGCGTCACGGACCGGCTCAGGGCTGGGTGGCGAGCAGATAGGTCTGGCGCAGCGCGTCGATCGGCTTCAGCCCGTCTTCCGCCTCATAATGCCAGAAGGTCCAGCCATTGCATGACGGCGCGCCCTGCAGGATCGCCCCCAGCCGGTGGATCGATCCGCTCGCCGCGTCGCTGACCAGCGATCCGTCCGCGCCCACGGTGGCGCGGAAGCGGCGCTTGGCATCGGTCAGCACGGTGCCGGGGCGGATCATCCCGGTTTCAACCAGCAGGCCGAACGCGACGCGCGGCGCGGCGGCCGGCGACTGCATGGTGCGTAGCGCCGATTCATCGAGCGGCAGCGCCGCGGCGATGCGTTCGCGCGCAACCTCGACATAATCGGCCTCGCGCTCGATCCCGATCCAGTGCCGCCCCAGCCGCTTGGCAACCGCGCCGGTGGTGCCGGTGCCGAAAAACGGATCGAGCACGACATCGCCCGGCTTGGTGCAGGCGAGCAGCACCCGGTAGAGCAGCGCCTCGGGCTTCTGCGTCGGATGCGCCTTGGTGCCGCCGCGCTTCAACCGTTCCTGCCCGGCGCAGATCGGCAGCACCCAGTCGGAACGCATCTGCAGCTCGTCATTGAGCGTCTTCATCGCCCGGTAGTTGAAGGTGTAGCGCGCATCCTCGCTCTTCGACGCCCAGATCAGCGTTTCATGGGCATTGGTAAAGCGCGTGCCCTTGAAATTGGGCATCGGATTGGCCTTGCGCCAGATGATGTCGTTGAGGATCCAGTAGCCGGCATCCTGGATCGCCGCGCCGACGCGGAAGATGTTGTGATAGCTGCCGATCACCCAGATCGTGCCATTGTCCTTCAGGATTCGCCGCGCTTCGGCCAGCCAGGCGCGGGTGAAACGGTCATAGGCCTCGAACGTGTCGAACCGGTCCCAGTCATTGGTGACCGCATCGACCCGGCCGCCCTCGGGCCGGTAGAGGTCGCCGCCCAGCTGAAGATTGTAGGGCGGATCGGCGAAGATCATGTCGACGCTGCGCGCCGGCAGCGCGCGCATTGCGGCGATGCAGTCGTCCATCAGGATCTGGTCGAGCGGCAGGACGGGTGCGGCGTCACGCGCCTGTTGCGTGCGCGCGCGACCGCGCCGTTCGATCTTCGTCAAAACGCCCATAAAATGTTCCTGCATCCGGTGTTGACACCGGCATGAGTCACCGCGACTCGGCGGTCAACCCGGAACAGGCAGAGAACAAAGCAGCCCTGTGCGGCGCTGGTGGCGGCGGCCACAACCGATTGAGTCCGCCGCGACTCGCGGGACTCAACGGCTTGTGGTGTGGCCCAAAAGACTCACGCCTGAATGAATGCGCGCAGCGACGAAAAAAGCCGCTCCTCAGCCGGCCCCCGCCACGTCCTGCAGCGCCGCCGCCACCGGGGCAAAGCTCGTCCGGTGCAGCGGCGTCGGGCCGAGCGTGCGCAGCGCGGCCATATGCACGGCCGAGCCATAGCCCTTGTGCGCGGCAAAGCCGTAACCGGGATAGGCCCGGTCGGCCGCGATCATCATCTGGTCGCGCTCATGCTTGGCGATGATCGACGCTGCCGCGATCGACAGGCTCAGCCGGTCGCCGCCGACCAGCGCGCGCGACGGCCAGTCCCAGCGCGGCAGCCGGTTGCCATCGACAAGCACGAACGCCGGCGTTGCGCCCAGCGCCGTGACCGCGCGGGTCATGGCAAGCATCGTCGCGGCAAGGATGTTGAGCTGGTCAATCTCCTCGACCTCGGCGATGCCCAGCCCGACATCGGCACAGGCGCGGATGGCATCGGCCAGCGCCGCGCGGCGCGATGCGGTCAACCGCTTGGAATCGTCGATTCCGTCGGGCAGCCTGCTGGCGGGCAGGATGACCGCGGCGGCGACCACCGGCCCGGCCAGCGGCCCGCGCCCGGCTTCGTCGACCCCGGCAACGGGCGCGGGGCAGGCCTGTTCATGCACCAGATCGGGCATTGGTTCAGCCCCTGCCGATCAGATCGAACGGCACCGCGCCCAGCGCATGGCCGAGCGGCCCGTGACCGCGCCCCAGCCCCGGCGCGGCGGCAAGTGCGGCGCGCACGAAATCGACCGCGCGCACAAAGGCTCGTTCTGCCGACAGCCCTGCCCCCAGCCCGGTCGCCAGCGCGGCGGCAAAGGTGCAGCCGGTGCCATGGCTGTGGCGCGTGGCGATCCGCGGCGCTTCGACCCGCGCCAGCTCGCCACCCGGCCCGATCAGCCGGTCGATGACCATGTCGCCCGCGCCATGCCCGCCCTTCGCCGCGAGCAGGCAGCCATGGCCAAGCACCGCCGCTTCGCCGCCCAGCGTGTCCAGTTCGGGCAGATTGGGGGTCACGACCGTCGCCAGCGCCATCAACCGGCCAAGCGCGGCGACCGTCGCCGCATCGGCCAGCCGCGCACCACTGGTTGCCACCATCACCGGATCAAGAACCAGCGGCACCGCCAGCCCGGCCAGCCTCGCCGCGACCGCATCGACGGCGTCGGCCGATCCGATCATGCCGATCTTGACCGCATCGACGCCGATATCGCCAATCACCGCGTCGATCTGCGCGACGATCATCTCGGACGGCACCGGCAGCACCGCATCGACGCCGCACGTGTTCTGCGCGGTGATGGCGGTGATCGCGGTCATCGGATGACCGCCCAGCATCGTCACCGTGCGGATATCGGCCTGGATGCCCGCACCACCGCCCGAATCCGACCCGGCGATGATCAGGATGCGCGGGATCACCCGGCGAACCGGCGCTGCGTATCGGCCGGATGGCGCGCCAGCGCCGTCCCGGTGCGCGTCGGCCGGTCGAGCAATTCGCCGCCGCAATTCGGGCAATGCTCGTCAAGGCTGTCGGCGCATTCGGCGCAGAAGGTGCATTCGAACGAGCAGATGAACGCCCCCGGCGCATCGGCCGGCAGGTCGGTGCCGCAGCGTTCGCAATCGGGGCGCATCGCCAGCATCAGGCGACCTCCGCCACGGCCGCGCAGATGCTGTCGACCACCCGTTCCACCTGGCCGGCATCATCGCCTTCGGCCATCACGCGGATCAGCGGCTCGGTGCCCGACGGGCGGATCACCAGCCGGCCCTTGCCGTCCAGCTCGGCCTCGGCCGATGCGATCGCCGCCTTGACCCGCGCATCGTCGAGCGGCCGGCCGCCGCCGAAGCGGACATTCTTGAGCAGCTGCGGCACCGGTTCGAACTGGCGCAGCAGCTCGCTGGCCGGGCGGCCGGACTGGACCAGCTCGGCCAGCACCTGCAACCCCGCGCCCAGCCCGTCGCCGGTCGTCGCATGATCGGACAGGATAATATGGCCCGATTGCTCGCCGCCGACATTGAAGCCGCCCGCGCGCATCCGTTCAAGGACATAGCGGTCGCCGACCTTGGTCCGCTCCAGCGTCAGCCCCTCGGCCGCCAGCCGGCGTTCCAGCCCCAGATTGGACATGACGGTCGCCACCAGCCCGCCGCCGCGCAGCTTGCCCGCCCGGGCCCAGCTGGTCGCGATCAGCGCCATCAGCTGGTCGCCATCGATGATCCGCCCGGCCTCGTCGACCACGATCAGCCGGTCGGCATCGCCGTCAAGCGCCAGGCCGATATGCGCGCCGCTGGCGACCACGGTTTCCTGCAATGTCTGCGGCGCGGTCGACCCGCAGGCCTGGTTGATGTTGGTGCCATTGGGCTGCACGCCCAGCGGTACGACCTCGGCCCCCAGCTCCCACAGGGCAGCGGGCGCGACCTTGTAGGCGGCGCCATTCGCGCAATCGACCGCGACCTTCAGCCCGTCGAGCCGCAACCCCTCGGGAAAGCTCGATTTGACCGCATGGATATAGCGCCCCTGCGCATCGTCGACGCGCCGCGCCCGCCCGGTCCGCTCGGCCGCGGCCAGCAACGGGTCGGCGTCGAGCAGCGCCTCGATCGCCAGTTCGTCATCGTCGGACAGCTTATAGCCATCGGGGCCGAACAGCTTGATGCCATTGTCGGCAAAGGGATTGTGGCTGGCCGAAATCATCACCCCCAGATCGGCGCGCATCGAACGGGTGAGCATCGCCACCGCCGGTGTCGGCATCGGCCCTACCAGCACCACGTCCATGCCCACGCTGGTGAAGCCCGCGACCAGCGCCGGTTCGATCATATAGCCCGACAGGCGGGTGTCCTTGCCGATCACCACGCGGTGGATATGGTCGCCGCGCAGGAAATGCGCGCCCGCCGCCATGCCCACCCGCATCGCCATCGCCGCCGTCATCCGATCGGTATTCACCCGGCCGCGAATGCCGTCCGTCCCGAAAAATTTGCGCGCCATGCCCGTCCGTCTCATGAATGGTGGCAAGACCCCTAGCGCGAAGGAGAGGCCAGTGAAATATCGCACCCTGGGTCAGGGCCTGGAAGTATCGGCCATCGGGGTCGGCTGCATGCCGATGATCCGCGACGGCAACATCAATTATGGCGGACCGGCCGATCCCGGCGAGGCGATCCGCACTATCCATGAAGCGATCGACCTGGGCGTCACCTTCCTCGACACGGCCGAGATTTACGGGCCGTTCCAGAATGAGGAACTGGTCGGCGAGGCGATCAGGGACCGGCGCGACGGGCTGGTGATCGCGACCAAATTCGGTTTCCGCTTCGATGGCGGCCAGATCACCGGGGTGGATTCGACCCCGGCCAATATCGCCCGCGCGGTCGACGGCTCGCTCAGGCGGCTCGGCATCGACACCATCGATCTTTATTATCAGCACCGGGTCGACCCGGCGGTGCCGATCGAGGAGGTGATGGGCACGCTTGCCGACCTCGTCCGCGCCGGCAAGATCCGACATATCGGCCTGTCGGAAGCCGGACCCGCGACGCTGCGCCGGGCGGCGGCGGTGCACCCCGTCACCGCGCTGCAAAGCGAATATTCGCTGTGGGAACGCGATGTCGAGAGCGACATTCTGCCCACCTGCGCCGAACTCGGCATCGGCTTTGTGCCCTATTCACCGCTCGGGCGTGGATTCCTGACCGGCCAGATCCGCAGCCGGGCCGACCTGCCCGAAGGCGACTGGCGGCACAATGATCCGCGCTATTCGGACGAAAATCTGCTGGCCAATCTGCGCATCGTCGATGCCATCGGCACGGTTGCGGCGCGCGTCGGCGCAAGCCTGGCGCAGGTCGCGCTCGCCTGGCTGATCGCGCAGGGGCCGCACATCGTGCCGATCCCCGGCGTCAAGCGGCGCGAAACGATGCGCGACAGCGTCGCCGCCGCCGATCTGGAACTGAGCGCGGCCGATCTCGCCGAGCTTTCAGCCGCCGTACCGCCCGGCGCTGCGGCTGGCCCGCGCTATGGCGAGCGCGGGCTGCGGATGGTCAGGCTGTAGAGCATTTTCAAGCCGGGTTGAAACACCCGGCGACTCGGAAAATGCGGTAAGTCAAAGGCCTAGAGCGGCCCATCCGATGCAATCGGATCGGCCGCTCTAACCGTGACATCCCCGGCCTCGGCCCAGATGCCGACGGCCGGGGCACCCGCCACCGGATGCAGCCAGGTGGCGGCGAGCCACAGCGCCACGCCCGCTGCCAGCACCCGCCAGCCGGGCCAGAGCGCGCGAAGCGGGGCAGGCCCGGTGAACGGCACAAAGGCGGTGCGCGCGCGCCAGCCCGGCCAGAAATCGGGCTGGAGCCGGGATTTCTTGGCATCCTGCCCGGCCGCGCCGACCAGCGCGAGCAGGGCAATCCCCCCGGCAAGGATCAGCACCGAGGGCTGGGGCCAGATCAGCCCGTGCACCAGCGCCCACAGCGCAAATCCCCACATCATCGGATGGCGGGTGATCGCCAGCACGCCGCGCGGGCCGGCGGGATCGTGCGGCATGCCCGGCAGCGCCGGATTGCCGACCATCGATCCCGCCAGCAAAATGCTGGCAACCAGCATCACCCCGCTTGCGACCGGCCAGGCCCAGCCGGGGGGCGACCACAGAAACGCCTCCGGCCCGATGCGCTTGAGCGCCCAGACCATCAGCCCGAACGTGGCGAAGGCGACCAGCGAATACAGGCCCTGAAAGCCCTTTTCGCCCAGCCGCGCGACCAGCGGCGCGCGCAGCGGATGGGACAGAAGCAGATGCGTGCCGACAAAGCCGCCCACGCCCAGCCAGACCGCCGTCAACCCGTTCATCCGCTCCTCCCCGGTTCGTCTTCGCTTCGCCCGCCCGGCCTCAGCGCTGATAGGCCTTGGGCAGATCGCCTTCCTGCGGCTGGAGATAGCGGTCGCGCAGCCGCGTCTGGCGGGTGCCGAGCGGCTGTTCGACGCCGTCGATCCACACCCGCTCCGCCTTGCTTTGCAGCTCCAGCGGATCGCCGCTCCACAGCACCACGTCGGCGCGCCGGCCCGGACGCAGCGAGCCGATCTCGCCGCCCAGCCCCAGCGCCTCGGCAGGCGCAGAGGTGATCGCGGCCAGCGCATCGCCCCAGCTCATCCCGCCGGCCCCCGGAATGCGCGACAGGGCAACCAGATTGCCGGCATATTGCGCGGCATAGCGCGCCTGCCGCGCCTCATTGTCGTCGATCATCCCGATCCCGACGGTGACGCCCGCCGCGCGCAGGCGGCCGATATTGGACTGGGTGGCGGCCAGCATCTCGAACGAGGCCGGCAGGTCGTTGAGCGCCGAGGCGAGCACCGGCACCCGCGCCGCCGCAATCTCGCGCGCGACCATCCAGCCTTCGGACGCGCCGACAAGCACGAGGCGCAGCGCCGCGAAATCGCGCTTCAGACGCAGCACGGTCAGGATATCCGACGCGCTTTCGACATGGACGAGCAGCGGCACCCGGCCTTCGACCACAGCGACAAGCGCCGCGGCATCGGCTGCCGGCAGCAGCGCATCCTTGCTGTCGCCGCCATAGCCGGCCGGATTGCGCGCATAGCTTTGCGCCGCGCGCAGCTTGGTGCGGAACTCGAGGATCGCCGCCGGGCGGCTGCCCCCGGCCGTGCGCGCGCCCGCCTCGCCCAGCTCGACGAACTGGAAGGCGCGCGGCACCGTCACCGCATCCATGTCCGCGCCGGTGTCGATCACCGCGCCCTGCCCGGCGAAAATCTCGTTCGCGGTTTCGGGGGCGACGACCGCACGGGTCACGCCACCGGCACGGCTGACGGCAATGGCCGACACGCGCGGGTTGATCCCCGGCTCGATATCGATCGCCGCCGAATAGGGCGAACCGCGCGCGGCGGTGTCGTTGGTGTCGTCGACCGCATCGACCTCGACCAGCCCCAGCCGGCTGAACCCGGCGACAAAGCCGGGCGCGACCCATTTGCCGGTCGCATCGATCACCCGCGCCCCCGGCGGCACCGCGACCCCGGCCCCCGCCGCGACGATGCGCCCGTCACGCAGGATGACATTGCCATTGTCGACCGGTGCCGATCCGTCGCCCAGCGCCACGCGCCCGCCGACAATCGCCACCGTTTCGGCCCCGGCCGGAACCGCTGCGGCCAGCGCCGCCCCCAGCATCAGCAGCGCCTTCATTTCGTGTCTCCCTCACCGGGCTGGCCGAGTTCGAAATCGCTGACCGGACGGCGTTTCGGATCGCGCGCGTCGTAAAGCAGCGCCCCGTCGATCCACACCTTTTCAGGCCGGGTATAGACGCTGAACGGATGGCCGTTCCACAGCACCAGATCGGCCATCTTGCCGGGCTTCAGGCTGCCGGTGCGGTCGGCAATGCCCATCGCCCGGGCCGGATTGATCGCCAGCCAGGTCCAGGCGACCTCATCGGGAATGTCGATGCCGATGCGGCGGCCATTGGCGAGTGCCTTGGCGGTTTCCTGATTAAGCCGCTGGATGCCATTGGCATCGTCCGAATGGGTGATGGCACACGCCCCGGCGCGGTGGACGAGCGGCAGATTCTCGTTGATCGCGTCATAGGCTTCCATTTTGAAGCCCCACCAATCGGCCCACAGCGCCGAACAAATGCCGTTGTCCCGCAGCAGATCGGCGATCTTGTAGCTTTCGACCGCATGGTGGAAGGTCGAAACCTTGTAGCCGAACTCCTTGGCCATATCGATCACGATGGCCATTTCATCGGCGCGGTAGCAATGGTTGTGGACGAGGATCTCGCCCGCCAGCACGCCGCGCAGCGTGTCCATCGCAATGTCGCGGGCGGGCGGCTCGCCGCCGTCCTTTTCATATTTGTCCCAGCGCCGCTTATATTCCTGCGCGCGCGCCCAGGTCTGGCGGTCGACGGCGACATTGCCCATGCGCGTCGCCGGCATCTGGTTGCGCGAGCCATAGACGCGCTTGGGGTTCTCGCCGCACGCCATTTTAAGGCCATAAGGCGCGCCGGGGAACTTCATCCCCTGCATCGTGCGCGCCGGCACATTTTTGAGCGTGACCGAGCGGCCGCCGAACAGATTGGCCGAACCGGGCAGGATCTGAAGCGTCGTCACCCCGCCATTGGCAAGCGCGCGCGAAAAGCCCGGATCCTGCGGCCAGACGCTGTGTTCGGCCCACACCTCGGCGCGGACCGGGCCGGTCGCCTCATTGCCGTCCGAATGGGCCTGCACGCCGGGCGAGGGATAGTCGCCCAGATGGCTGTGAATGTCGATCACGCCGGGCGTCAGCCATTTGCCGGTGCCGTCGATCACATTGGCCCCCGCCGGGGCCTCGACCGTCTGGCCGACGGCGACGATCTTGCCACCGGCAAACAGCGCCTGACCGCGCTCGATCCGCCCGCCCTCGCCGTCGAAAATGGTGACGTTGGTCACCAGCGTCGCGACGCCCGGATAGGGCTTGTAGGTCGATGGAAAGGGATCCGGATCGATCTTGACCGGGGCGGCTCTGGCGGTGGCCGGCGCGGGCTTGGCCCCCGCGGTCGCGCAGCCGACAAGCGTCAGCGCGACCAGGCTGGCCGTGGCGAGTTTATTGAACACCATGCATCCACTTCCTGATGATCGGTGAGAAGACCAGCAACACCACGCCAATCGCCATCGATGCGATCCCGATGGTCGAAAACACCCCCGCATAGGTTTCAAGGCTGACCTTGAGGTTGGTCACCTGCCCGCCGACCGTCTCGACGCTCGCCACCTGCGCGACGATGCCGGCGACATATTGCGCGACCGAGATCGACAGGAACCAGACGCCCATCATCAGCCCGACAATGCGGGCGATGGACAGCTTGGTGATCATCGACAGCCCGACCGGCGAGATGCACAGCTCGGCCGCCGAGTGGATGAAATACAGGCCAGCCAGCCACCAGATCGCGACCTTGAAATCAGGCCCGGCAAACTGCGCGCCCCAGACGAGGAACAGGAAACCCGCGCCCACGCCCATCAGCGCGATGGCGAACTTGATCGGGATGGTCGGCTCGATCCCGCGCCTCGCAAGCGCATTCCACAACAGGCTGAACACCGGCGCGAGCGCGACGATGAACAACGCGTTGAAGAACTGCGTCTGGCCGGCGGAAATGCTGAACAGGCCGAAAATCGACAGATCGGTGTTGCGATCGGCAAACAGCGTCAGCGACGAACCGGCCTGTTCGAACAGCGTCCAGAACACGACATTGAACACGATCAGCGTCATCGCCGCCAGCATCATCTGGAACTCGGCCTTGTCGCCCGCGCGCGCCGCCCAGATCAGGATGCCGGGCACCGAGACCAGGAAGGTGCCGAACAGCAGCTTGCCCATCAGCGGCAGCGACATCAGATAACCGGTGATCCCCGCCCCCGGCTCGGGCCGGGGCGCGCCCATCAGGTTCCAGAACAGGAACAGCGACACCGGCACGGCCGCGATTGCGCCCAGATAGATCAGGATCGTCCGGTCGGGACCGGACGCGGCTGGCGTTTCGCCATAGCCGGCCAGGCGGCCGCCATCGAACTGGATCAGCGCCCATGACGCCAGCATCCCGAGCGCCGCCAGCCCGAAGCCCGCCCACCAGCCGACCGTGTCGGCGAGCAGCGGGCAGAGCAGCTGCGACAGCAGCGAGCCGAGGTTGATCCCCATGTAGAAAATCGTGAAGCCGGCGTCGCGGCGCCGGTCGCCCTGCGCATAAAGCTCGCCAACGATGGTCGAGATGTTGGGCTTGAAGAAACCGTTGCCGATGGTGACCATCGACAGGCCGAGCAGCATCAGCAGCACAAAGCTTGTGTCGCGGTCGGCCTCGCTTTTGAAACCGCCCTTGGCAACGGTGCGCGCGACCGAGCCGTCGGCGCGCAGCAGCGCGACGCTGCCATCGTCATTGCCCTTGATCAGCAAGCGGTCGTCGCCATCGATCACGTAACGGCGCTCATCACCACTGCTCGTCGGCCGGTCGGCGACATTCTCGGTCCGCATTTCGTAACGCTGGCCGTCGATCACCGCATGCGGCTTGGCGGTCTCGCCGCCGAAGCACAGGATGAAATAGCCGAGCGCCATCAGCACGGCCCCGAACTTCACCGATTTCTTCGCGCCCAGATAACGATCGGCCAGCAGCCCGCCGACCAGCGGCGTCAGATAGACGAGCGCGGTGAAGCCGCCATAAAGCCCGCCGGTCGTCTGATCGCTGAACAGGAAGTGCTTGGTGAGATAAAGCGCGAGCAGCGCCCGCATCCCGTAAAAGCCGAAACGCTCCCACATCTCGGTGGTAAACAGCCGCGCCAGCTGCCGGGGATGGCCGAACCATTCCGCGCCGCCTGCCGCCTCCGGCCCGCCCGACGCGCCGGCATTGACATTGCCCATGTTTGAAACTGCTCCCTGGATAGTCCCATCGGCCGCCTGACGCGGCTCTGTCGACCGCGACCCTAGCGCGGAAACGCGCGCTGTGAAGCGTTAACTTCGGGCGGCAGGATCGGCGCGCCTGCCGCCTGGAGCGCGCGGATCCGGGCGATTTCGACCTGCGCCTTGGCCACGCGGTCACGCCAGCCGTCATGCGTGCCGTCGGAGAAAATGCCGGGGTCGGCCTTGCGGCCCAGCCGTTCCCAGAAAGCGGGCGCGGCGGCGATGTCGAACCCGGCGCGCGCCATCAGATAGAGCGCCCAGCGATCGGCCTCCTCCTCGGTCGCGCGCACCCGACGCGCGCCTTTGCCCAGCCCCGCAAGCAGCCCGCGCGACACGCCCTGAGCATCGAGCCGCGCCTTGTGGCCCAGCAGATTGTGCGCAAGCTCATGCGCGACGATCAGCGCCAGCTCGTCATCGGTCGCGGCAAAATCGGCCAGCGCGCCCGACACCTGCACGTAAACCCCGTCCGCCGAGGCATTCAGCCGCCCGCCGGGCTGAAGCTGGAAGCGCGTCCGGCATCCCGGTGTCGGCAGGATGCTGAGTGTCATCGGCCGCCCGTCGCGCAGGATTTCCAGATCGAGCCGTCCCCGCGCCAGTGCGGCCTCGATCTGCGTCTCGACCGCCGCCATGCGCTCAAAGCCGCGCGCCTTGCCCGGCGGCGGCACCTCGGCCCCGTCGATGGCCGCCAGCATGTCGCCCGGCCGCAGCCCCGCCGCCGCCGCCGCACTGCCATCCAGCACGGCGACCAGGGTCGGTAGATCGCCAAGACCAAGCGCCGACCGTGCGGACGCGTGCAGTTCGGGCGCATATTGGACGATGTCCTGCACGACGAAGCCGGGGTTGCTGAGCACGGCCGCGCACGGCCCGGCCCGCGCCAACCGGTCGCCGATCCGCGCGACGCGCACATCCTCGGCGATCAGCGCGCGCAGGCCCGCGGGATCGGCGGTCTCCGGCGCGGCAGCCGTCAGGGCGAGAACAAGGGCAAGCCACATGGGCCCAAGCATAGCCGCGCGATTGCCCGCCGCCAGCCCAGCTGTTAGCGCCAGCGCATGACTTTTAACGACGTCTCCTCCCCGCAATCGCTGCTCGCCACCCGCCGCTCGGGCAAGCCGCGCGACATGATCGCCCCCGGCCCCGATGCCGGGCAGCTGCACGCCATCCTGTCGGCGGCGATGCGCGTTCCCGATCATGGTAAGCTTGCGCCATGGCGGTTCGTGGTGATCGAGGACCGCGCCGCCTTTGCCACGCTGTTGCAGGATGCATTCCGGGCACAGCGCGGCGCTGCGGCAGATGGCAGCAGCGACGTCGCCGCCATCGACCAGTTCGCCCATCAGGCGCCAACGCTGGTCGCGGTGCTGTCGACGCCCGTGCAGCCGAGCAAGATCCCGCTCTGGGAACAGCAGCTTTCGGCCGGGGCCGCCTGCATGAATCTGGTGACGGCAGCGACCGCGCACGGATTTGTCGCCGGCTGGCTGACCGGCTGGGCGGCATTCGACACGCAGGTGTGCGCTGCGCTGGGCGGGCGTGAGGGCGACCGGATCGCGGGCTTCATCTATCTCGGTTCGCCCGCCCAGCCGCTCGAGGAACGGCCGCGCCCGGTTTACCACGATGTCGTCCGCCACTGGCCTTGACCGGGCTTGACGTGGCGCACTGTGTTAGGGCAGTGAAGCACATATGAGCAGCGAGCGGCCCGTCTATCTCCAGCTCCGCGACCGGATCGCCGATGCGATCCTCGAGGGGCGCTATGGCGATGGTGACATGCTGCCATCGGTGCGCGCCTTTGCCGCCGAACAGGGCGCGAACCCGCTGACCGTCGCCAAGGCCTATCAGCTGTTTCAGGAAGAAGGGCTGGTGGTGGTGCGGCGCGGCGTCGGCATGTTCGTGGCCGAAGGCGCGACCGAAAGGCTGCTCGAAAGCGAGCGCCGCGCCTTTATCGACCAGCAATGGCCGCGCATCCGCGGCGTCATCGAACGGCTGCGGATCGACCCGGCCGAACTCTTCGCCCGCGCCTGACGCACCGCCCGGCGGCTTTGCCGGGTCCGCTCATCTGGCATTCAGCGCCGGATCGGCTATAGCGCGGCGCGGCATGGCCGGTGCATTTCCGTGCAAAGCCGCAATTGGCGAGAACGACGACAAAATGGTTCTTGGTCTTTTCAAACGCGCGCCGGCGCCGCCTCCCGCCGCCATTCCCGCCGGCCAGCGCATCTATGCGATCGGCGATGTGCATGGGCGGCGCGATCTGCTCGACGATCTGCTGTTCCGCATCGATGCCGACGACCGGGCACGCGGAGCCGCCGACAGCCAGCTGATCTTTCTGGGCGATCTGGTCGATCGCGGGCCGGATTCGGCCGGCGTCGTCGAACGGGTGCGCACGCTTGCGGCCAGCGGCCGCAAGGTCCGCGTGCTGATGGGCAATCACGAGGAAGTGTTTTTGAAGGCGCTGACCGGATCGGGCGAGGCGCTGCGCTTTTTCGTGCGCATCGGCGGCCGCGCGACCATCCTCAGCTATGGCATCGGCGAGGATGAATATAATGCGCTCGATTTCGACGAGCTGGCGGCGCGGCTGGCGGAAATCGTGCCGGCCGCCCATGCCGATTTCATTGGCGGTTTCGAAGACCGGATCGTCATCGGCGACTATCTGTTCGTCCATGCTGGCATCCGCCCGCGCGTGCCGCTCGACGCGCAGCAGGGCGGCGACCTGCGCTGGATCCGGGGCGATTTCCTCGATTATCGCGGCGACCATGGCCATATCGTCGTCCATGGCCACAGCATCACCGACACGGTCGATGAACAGCCGAACCGCATCGGCATCGACACCGGGGCCTATCGGTCCGGCCGCCTGACCGCGCTGGGGCTTGAGGGCACCGGGCGCTGGTTCATTCACACCTGAGCGATGTTCCCGGGAGCCACGCCCCCGGGAACAGGATGAAGATCTAGACATTCGCGCAAGGGCGCAAGCTCAGGCGGCGCCGGCCCGCGCCCGAACCGGCCCCTCAGGCCGCTAGCGTCTCCGCATCGAGCTGGTAGAACAATGCCGCACCGCCGCGCGCGGCCGCTTCCAGCCCCGCCGCCTCGGGCACGACATGGTCGAGGAAATAGCGCGCCGCGACCTGCTTGAGCGCGGCAAAGCCGGGATCGGTCGCCTCGGCGGCCGCGATCCGCGCCTGCCGCGCCATCAGCCAGCCGGCGGTCGCCACCGACAACATGGTGGTCAGCGGATAGGAGCCGGCGAGCCGGTCGTCGACCGAGGCTTCGTTGCCGAGCATCCAGCGCGCGACCGATTCGATGCCGTCGAGCAGCGCCATCAGCCCGGCCTCGTCCCCCGCCTCGGCGCGGATATCGGCGATCAGCGATGCGAACACCTGCCCGCCATCCATCGGCAGCTTGCGGTTGACCAGATCGGCCGCCTGAATGCCGTTGGTGCCTTCATAGATCGGGGCGATGCGGATATCGCGGTAATGCTGGGCCGCGCCGGTTTCCTCGACAAAGCCCATGCCGCCATGGATCTGCACGCCGAGCGAGGCGACCTCGCAGCCGATATCGGTGCCCCACGCCTTGGCAAGCGGGGTCAACAGGTCGAGCCGGGCGCGCGCCGCATCGTCGCCCAGATGGGCGCGATCGGCCTGGCCGGCGGCATAATAGACGAGCGCGCGCGCCGCCTGGGTGAGCGAGCGCATCCGCACCAGCATCCGCCGGACATCGGGATGCTCGATAATCGGCCGGCCGAGCTGGACCCGGTCGCGCGCATAGCCGAGCGCCTGCTGGGTCGCGCGCTCGGCGATCTGCACGCCCTGCAGGCCGACATTCAGCCGGGCATTGTTCATCATCGTGAACATCGCCCGCATGCCCGCCATTTCCGCGCCGATCAGCCAGCCATGGCAATCGTCATTGTCGCCAAAGCTGAGCGTGCAGGTGGGCGAGGCGTTGATCCCCAGCTTGTGTTCGATCGACACGCAGCGGACATCGTTGAACGCGCCGGGCGTGCCATCGGGGTTGAGCCGGTATTTGGGGACCAGAAACAGCGAAATCCCCTTGGTCCCGGCGGGCGCGCCGGGCGTACGGGCCAGCACCAGATGGACGATATTGTCGGTCAGGTCATGCTCGCCAAAGGTGATGTAGATTTTCTGCCCCTTGATCCGCCAGCTGCCATCGCCCGCCGGGGTCGCGCTGGAACGCAGCGCGCCGACATCGGACCCGGCCTGCGGCTCGGTCAGGTTCATCGTGCCGTTCCATTCGCCGCTGATCAGCTTGGGCAGCCAGGTCGCCTGCTGCTCGGGCGAGCCATGCGCGACCAGCGCCTCGATCGCGCCCGGGGTCAGCATGTTGATGAGCGAAAAGCCCATATTGGCGGTGCCAAGATCCTCCATCACCACCGTCGCCAGCGCATAGGGCAGGCCCTGCCCGCCAAAGTCGACCGGGCCGTTGATCGATCCCCAGCCGCTGTCGACAAAGGCGCGATAGGCAGCCTTGTAGCCCTCGGGCATCGTCACCACGCCGTCCTGCCAGCGCGCGCCGACCGTATCGCCGATGCGGTTGAGCGGCGCATATTCGCCGGCAGCAAACGCCCCGGCACCGTCCAGAATCGCATCCACGGTATCGGGGGTGGCGTCGGCAAAGCCGGGATGCGCGGCCAGTTCCTGGATGCGCACGACATGATCGAGCACGAAACGCTGTTCGGCGACGGGCGGGGTGTAGGTCATGGGGCTCCTTGAGAATGGCTCGGCAAGGCTATAGCGCGGGGCGGTGAGCCGCTCAAACACCCGCATCATCCCGGCCGATGCCGCCGGCATTGCCGAAGCCGCCGTGCTGATCCGTGCGGGCGGTTGCGTCGCCGTGCCGACCGAGACGGTTTACGGCCTTGCCGCCGACGCGACCGACGCCGCCGCGGTTGCCGGCATCTATGCGGCCAAGGGGCGGCCCGCCTTCAACCCGCTGATCGTGCATGTCGACAGCATGGCGATGGCGGAAGAGCTTGCCCGGTTCGACGCCCCTGCCCGCGCCCTTGCCGCGCGCCATTGGCCGGGTCCGCTCACTCTTGTGCTGCCGCATCGCGGCACATTGCCCGCAATCGTGACCGCCGGCCTGCCAACGGTTGCGCTGCGCATGCCCGCGCATCCGGCGATGCGCGCGCTGATCGCCGCTGCCGGCCGGCCGCTTGCCGCGCCATCGGCCAATCTCAGCGGCACGATCAGCCCGACCCGTGCCGCCCATGTCGCCAAGACGCTGGCGGGGCGGATTCCCCTGATCCTCGATGCCGGGGCGACGCCGGCCGGGCTTGAATCAACGATCGTCAAGGTCGCGGACGGCCGGACCGAGCTGCTGCGCCCCGGCCCGATCAGCGCCGAGGATCTTTCGGCGGTGATCCCCGAAGGCATGGCCGCCATCGAGGCCCCCGGGCAGCTGAGCAGCCATTATGCCCCGCACAAGCCGCTGCGCCTCGACGCCCAAACAGCGCGGGAGGACGAATATCTGATCGGCTTCGGCGCGGTGGCGGGCGATGCGACGCTCAGCGCCGATGGTAACCTTGTCGAAGCCGCTGCCCGGCTATTCGACCTGCTCCATCAGGCCGACGAATCGGACCGGGCGCGCATCGCCGTCGCGCCCGTGCCGGCCAGCGGTCTGGGCCTTGCCATCCGCGACCGGCTCGCCCGGGCCGCCCATCGGGGGTAGATGATGACGACATTGGTGACCGGTGCCGCCGGTTTTATCGGCTTTCACCTCACCGACCGGCTGCTGGCGGCCGGCGAGACCGTGATCGGCATCGACAGCTTCGTCCGCTATTATCTGCCCCAGCTGAAGGAAGACCGGGCCGCAGAACTGGCAAAGCGGCATGGCGCGCGTTTCCGGCTGATCCGCACTGACTTTGCCGATCATGACGCGCTCGCCACCGCGCTTGCCGGGCTCGATTTCGCGCGCATCGCCCATCTGGGGGCGCAGGCGGGCGTCCGCTATTCGATCGAAAACCCCCGCGCCTATGCGCAGGCCAATCTGGTCGGGCATCTGAACATGCTGGAGCTGGCGCGCGAGCGCCGGGTGCCGATGGTCTATGCCTCGTCCTCGTCGGTCTATGGCGGCAACACCCAGCTGCCCTTCCGGGTGGAGGACCGGGTCGACCATCCCGTCTCGCTCTATGCGGCCACCAAAAAGGCCGATGAGCTGATGAGCGAGACCTATGCCCATCTCTACCGGATCGCGCTCACCGGCCTGCGCTTCTTCACCGTCTATGGTCCCTGGGGGCGGCCGGACATGGCCCCATGGCTGTTCACCGATGCGATCCTCGCCGGGCGGCCGATCAGCGTGTTCAACCATGGCGACATGCGGCGCGATTTCACCTTTATCGACGACATCGTCGACGGCGTGGTCGCCTGTCTGGACCGCCCCCCGGCCGATGACGGGCAGCCCAAGGCGGGCGGCAGCGTCGCGCCGCACCGCATCTACAATATCGGCAACAGCCGGTCGGAGCCGCTGACCCGGCTGATCGACCTGATCGAACAGGCGTGCGGCCGCCCCGCGATCCGCGAGCACAAGCCGATGCAGCCCGGCGATGTGAAGGACACATTTGCCGATGTGAGCGCGATTGCCGCCGATCTCGGCTATCGCCCGACGACCCCGCTCGATCGGGGAATCCCCGCCTTTGTCGACTGGTTCCGCACCTATCGCGGCGTCTGAGACACGCACTCCGCCGCGTTGGCGTTGCAGGAGAAACATCCGGGACGGATCATTATCCAGCTTTGGTCTTGCCTGACGCATGGTCTGTTGTCCTAAGGACTAACCATCCACTGTCCTCAGGACAGGGACGTGCGGGGGCGTTGATGGCAAGGATGATGTTCATATTCGGCACCCGGCCGGAAGCGATCAAGCTCGCCCCGCTGATCTTGGCGATGCGTGACGATATCCGTTTCGATGTGAGCGTCTGCTTTACCGGCCAGCATCGCGATCTGGCCGGTTCGGCGCTGCAACTGTTCGGCATCGTCCCCGATCATACACTCGACCTGATGACCCAGAACCAGCCGCTCGACACGCTGCTCGGCCGGCTGCTGGCCGCGATCGGTGCAGTGATCGACGAGGTCGCCCCCGATCATGTGATCGTGCAGGGCGACACCGCCAGCGCGCTCGCCGGTGCCCTTGCCGCGCATTATCGCCACCTGCCCGTTGCCCATGTCGAGGCGGGGCTGCGCAGCGGATCGCTCGACCATCCCTGGCCCGAAGAGGCGCACCGGCGGATGATCGCCACCATCGCCGGGCTGCATTTCGCCCCCACGCCGCGCGCGGTGCAGGCGCTGCTCGACGAAAATGTGCCCGCCGCCCGCGTGCACCTGACCGGCAATACCGGGATCGACGCCCTCGAACAGATGCGCGACCGGCTGCGGACCGATCCGTCGCTTGGCAGGCGGGGGAGCGAGCTGGTGGCCGCAGCCGGGGACCGCGCGATTCTGCTCGCGACCTGCCACCGGCGCGAAACGCTGGGAGCGCCGCTTGCCGGCATTGCCGATGCGCTGCGCGGGATCGCTGATGGCGGCGATGTGCAGATCCTGATGCCGCTGCACCCGGCCCCGGCGGTGCGGCAGGCCATCGCCGATGCGCTAGCGGGCGTGCCCGGCATCACGCTGGTCGAACCGCTCGATTATCCGTCGCTGCTGCGCATCGTGGATGCCGCGCGGCTGGTGCTGACCGACAGTGGCGGGCTGCAGGAAGAGGTGCCGGCCTTTGGCGTTCCCGTGCTCGTCCTGCGCGAGACGACCGAACGCACGGAGGCGATCGAGGCTGGGGCGGCCGAACTGGTCGGCCGCGCGCCCGACCGGATCATTGCCGCCACTGCCCGTCACCTTGCCAGACGGGGACCGGACCGCACGCCCCGCTACCCGTTCGGCACGGCGGGAGCCGCCCGGCGGATCAGCGACCTGCTGGCCTCGGCCCGGCCCGGTTCGGCAAGCGCAGTGCGCACCGCGATTCCCGCCTGAGGGGTTCCACCGGGGATCGAGGCGGGCTTATCGCCCCCCGGCGATCAGCCCCTCGGCAAAGGTGCGGACATCCGCCCCGATATCCTCCCGCTCAAGTGCGAGCGCGAGATTGGCCTGCACAAACCCGGTCTTGTCGCCACAGTCATAGCGCGCGCCCCGGAAGGTCCGGGCATGAAATGGCTGCTTCCCGATCAGCTGGGCGAGCGCGTCCGTCAGCTGAATCTCGCCGCCTGCGCCACGCTCCTGCGTTTCCAGCACCCGCATCACCTCGGGCTGAAGCACATAGCGGCCGATCGCCGCCAGCCGCGACGGCGCGGTGCCCGGGGCCGGTTTTTCGACCAGCCCGCGCACCTCGGTGACATCGCCGCTGACCGCACCCGGATCGACAATGCCATAGCGATGGGTCTGGCCCTCGGGCACCTCGAGCACCGAGATCACGTTGCCGCCGGTCTCGGCATAGGTTTCGGCCAGCTGGCTGATCGACGGACAGGCGGGGTTCCACAACAGCTCATCGACCAGCAGCACCGCAAACGGCTCATCGCCCACCAGATGCCGCGCGCACCAGACCGCATGGCCAAGCCCCAGCGGCTCCTGCTGGCGGACAAACGCCATCTGGCCGGGCGCGAGCCGGGTGCCGGCAAGCGGCGCAAGCGACTTGCCGCGCTCGGACATTGTCCGTTCCAGCTCGTAGGCGATGTCGAAATAATCCTCCATCGCCGCCTTGCCGCGCCCGGTGACGAAGATCAGCTGCTCGATCCCGGCGGCCAGCGCTTCGTCGACCGCATATTGGATGAGCGGCCGGTCAACGACCGGCAGCATTTCCTTCGGCACCGATTTGGTGGCCGGCAAGTTCCGGGTGCCCAGCCCGGCCACCGGAAACACCGCCTTGCGCAACGGTTTCATCGCCCCTGCTCCCCTGTTGAGTGCCGCGCGCCATAGCCAAGCCGTGCCGCCCGCACCATGCGTTTCAACGCTTCAGCCGTTCGGCAAAGCTCTTGCGGAACTTGCGCAGCTTGGGCGCGACCACGGCCATGCAATAGGGATTCTGGTCCCCCATGCGGGCGAAATATTCCTGATGATAATCCTCGGCCGGCCACCAGGGTCCGTCGCCTTCGATCTTCGTCACCACCGGATCGGCCCAGTCGGCCTGCGCACGGGCGATGGCGGCGCGCGCCTCTGCCTCCTGCGCGGGCGAATGCGGAAAGATCGCCGAGCGATACTGGGTGCCGATGTCATTGCCCTGGCGGTTGAGCTGGGTCGGATCATGGGTGGCAAAGAAGATGTCGAGCAGATCGCCATAGCCGATTATGGCCGGATCGAAGACGATGCGCACCGCCTCGGCATGGCCGGTGTCGCCATTGCACACCTGCTGATAGGTCGGGCTGGCGACATGGCCGCCGATATAGCCGCTTTCGACCGACTGCACGCCGATCACATCGTCAAACACCGCCTCGGTGCACCAGAAGCACCCGCCGGCAAAGGTCGCAATCTCGTCCGCCATGGTCTGTCCGTTCCCGTCGTCCCGCCTGTCCGCCGGCGATGCCGGCATTTCGCCGATTTGGGGAACCGGCATCCAAAGGCAAGAAAAAAGGGGCGACCCTTTCAGGTCGCCCCTCCATAAACTTGCCGGAAAGGCTGAAGCTTACGGGCTGTTCGGCTCGTCGTCGCTGTCGGTCGCGATCACGATGCCCGCGACGACCGCGGCAGCGGCCAGAACGGCGATGATCAGGCTGCCACCAGCCAGTTCATTGCCTTCAACCTTCGCACCAGCGCGCGCCGATGCGCCGCTGACCGAGAGCTTCGACGCCGAAGCCTGAGCCGCCATGGCGGCCGAGGGCACGGCAATCATCGACATCGCGGCGATCGCCACGGTCGCTGCTTTACGGAAACCCATTCTGGACACTCCCTTTATTAACTATCGGTCCGTTCCGTGGCTTTGGCACGAAGCCCCAACCATTTCAATCATAAACTCGCAACGCTCGACCACACAAGCTGTCGTCCCATTGACAAGTCGCAGGGCCTGCACCGCCTGGCGCATGAGAAACACCACCCATACGCGCCGGAAGCCATAAGGCGTGAAAGGTTAAGATAATGTTACCAACTCAACGCTCGGTCATCGATTCTGCCGTGGTCTTCAGAATCGGCTTGGTCAGATAGCGGAAAACAGTCGTCTCCCCGGTCCTGATCTCGGCGGTGGCGGTCATCCCCGGCTGGATAACGATCTTCTCGCCCGGCCGGTGCGGCCGCATGGTGCGCGGATCAGCAGTCAGCTGGACGCGGTAATAGCTTTCCTGCGCGCCATTGGCCGCCTGGCCCGTCGTCGTGTCGGGATTGACGAAGGTCACGCGCCCCTCGGCACCACCATAGACCGAGGAATCATAGGCATCGAACTTCACCGAAGCACTCTGCCCCGGGCGGATGAACGCGATTTCCGCCGGTGACAGCCGCGCCTCGATAATCAGCGCCGCGCGGTCGGGCACGATCTGCATGATCTCCTCGCCCGCGCGCACGACGCCGCCGACCGTCGCCACCTTGAGGTTGCTGACCAGTCCCGAAACGGGCGCGCGCAGCTCGGCATTGCCCAGATCGTCGGCACGCTGGGTCAGCGCCTGCTCGGCACTCGCCAGCTCCTCGCGCACCCGCACCTGTTCGGCCTGAAGCTCTTCAAGATAGCGGCTGCGGCGGCTGGCGATCTGGCCTCTGAGATCGGTGACCTGCCGCTCGAGCCGGATCAGCTCGGCGCGGGCGACATCGCCGGTGCCGACGAGCGGCCGGTTCAGCTCCAGCTCCTGCCGGGCGAGCGCCAGCTGCGCCGACAGCGCGCCCAGATCGGCGGCGAGCGCCTGACGCCGCCGGGTGAGCAGCAGCCGCTGATTCTCGACCACCTCGGGATAGGCGGCAAGGTCAGGCGACGGCACCAGCACGCCCCCCGACAGCTCGGCCTCGATCCGGGCGAGCGCCGCACGCAGCCCGGCGACACGGGCGCGACCATCATCGACCGCCGCCCCGGCCTTCACCCGGTCGAGCGCGACGAGCAGCTGCCCCCGCTCGACCCGCTGGCCGTCGCGCACCAGAATGCGGGTGATGACCCCGTCGGTCGCCGCCTGCACGATCTGCACGCGGCCCGACGGGATGACCTGGCCCCGCGCGCGGGTGATCTGGTCCAGCTCGGCCCAGATCGACCAGATCAGGAACGCGATCACGGCCAGGCTCGACAGGCCGATGATCGCCATGGATTCACGATGCCGCATCATCCCGCCGCCCTGTCCCCAGCCGTCCTGTCCTCACCCGGCTGATCCTGCCCGCCGATCGCGGGCGCGGCAGCCTCGCCGGCAACGGCGCGTGCTTCCGCCGCGCTGCCCGGCTCAGGCCGGCGCGCAGATTGCTGCAACCGCTGCAACACCTCCTGTCTCGGCCCGTCGAGCGCCACCTGCCCGCCGGCCATCACGATCACCCGGTCGACAAGCGACAGCAGCCGCATCTTGTGGGTGACGACGATCAGCGTGCTCTGCGTCCCCAGCCGCGCGGCAATCGCGCTCAGGGCCGCGCCCTCGACGGCATCGTCAAGGTTCGCCGTGGGTTCATCGAGCAGCAGCAGATCGGGCCGTGCCAGCAACAGCCGGGTCAACCCGGTCAGCGTCCGCTGCCCGCCCGACAGGCCGCGCCCGCCCTCGGCAATCTGCAGGTCGAGCCCGCGCGGATGGCCGTTGATCAGCTGGACAAGCCCGGTCTGGGCCGCGGCCGCCATCAGCTGATCGTCGCCCGGATTGGCAAGGCCGAGCAGCAGATTGTCGCGCAGGCTGCCATTCACCAGCCGATAATCCTGCGGCAGATAGCCGACGTCCCGGCGCAGCACATCGGGGGCGATCTGCCCGGCATCCAGCCCGCCGATCAGCACCCGCCCGGCCTGCGGCGCATAAAGCCCCGCCATCAGCCGCAACAATGTCGTCTTGCCCGATCCGATGCCGCCGATGATCGCCACCCGCTCGCCGGCCGCAATCTCCAGCCGGGGCACGACGATGCCCTCGCGCGCGCCCGGATAGGCAAAACGCACACCATCCATCCTGACCGCCGCCTCGACCCGCGCCGGGCGCAGCGTGCCGGCATCCGGCCCTTCGTCGGTCGGCAGGCGCAGAATATCGTCGAGCATCCTGAGCGACGCGCGCGCATAGCCCCATTGCACGATGAAGTTGGGCAGCTGGGTGATCAGCGGGCCGTTGACGCGCCCGGCGACAATCGCACAGGCGATGAGTGCCCCGGTGGTCATCCGCCCCTGCGCAACCTCGACCGCGCCAAAGGCGATCAGCGCGACATAGGCAATCTGCTGCAAGGTCGAGAAGATCGATCCGGCCGCCGAGGTCCAGCGCTTGACCGGGTCTTCGGCGGCATGAACCTCGTCCATCAGGCTGTTCCAGCGCGCCAGCAGCCGCCAGCCACCGCGATTGGCCTTGACCGTCTCGGCCGCATCGATCGATTCGACGAGCAGCCCATTCTTGCGATTGGCGCTGATCTGCGCGCGGTCGGTGTCGCGCCGGATCAGCCGTGCCAGCCCCCAGGCGATGCCGAGCGCGATCGGCAGGCTGATCAGCGGCACCAGCGCGATCGGCCCGCCCAGCGCATAGATGACGAGCACGAACAGCAGTGCGAACGGCAGGTCGGCGAGCAGGAACAGAGAGCCCGACGACATCACCGCGCGCACCTGTTCCAGCCCGCGCAGCTGCGCCGCCATCGTGCCGACGCCGGGCGGACGCGCATCCAGCCGCACCGCCTGGGCGCGGGCGAAGAAAAACTCCGACACCTCCTCGTCGATCCGCGCCGCCTCGCGCTCGACCATCAGCGCGCGCGTCGTGCGCAGCGCGAAATCGAGCAGCAGCGCGATGATGACGCCGATGGTGAGCACCCACAGCGTCGAATAGCCGGCGCGCGGGATCACCCGGTCATAGATCTGCATCGAATAAAGCGAGGTCGCGAGCGTGATGACATTGGCGACGATGGTCGCGATGGTCGCCGACACCAACACGTCGCGCCGCGACACGATGGCCCGCCAGAACACCCGTGCCGCCGCCGATGGCGTGCGCCGCGCCGCAACCGCCGGAAAGCGCGGTTCGTAAAACAGCGCGTCGTCGGGGGCCTCCACCGTGATGCCGCCGGCCCCGCTGTCGCCGCGCAGCAACAGGCGAGTCTCGTCCGCCCATTGCTCGGCAATAGCCCAGCCAGTCGCGCCGCTCCACATCAGCAGCGGAAAATGCTGGGCGCGCGGGCGCGGCCCCAGCCGCTGCGGGGCCGCCCAGCCGGCGGCGGCGGCCAGCGCCACCAGCCCGTCGGAGCTGGCGAGAATCGCCGGATCGAGATCGGGCGCCACCCAGTCGGGCGGCAGGTCGACGCCCCGGTCATGGGCGATCGCGGCGACGAGATCGGAAAGCGGCAGGGTCATGACGGGTTCACGCTCAGGGCTGGGTGCCGGGGTCGAGATCGGGCCGCCAGCTGCAGGTGCGCAGGGCAATGCGCGCGGCGGTTGCCATCGCGCTGACTTCGGCATCGTCGGCGGCGAGTTCGGCCTGGGTGGTTTCAAGCGCGGCGTTCATCACGTCGAGCCAGGAACGGCGGCCGACGACGAACTGGCGCTGATAGCTGTCGGTCACGGCACGCGACGCGGTGGCGGCGACGCCGCTGCTGGCGATGCGCAGCCGTGCCGCCTCATTCTCGGCAAAATCGGCGTTGAGCTGGTCGCGCAGGTCGCGCTCGACCGCGCCGACGCGCAGATCGGCGGCGTCGCGGCGCAGGCGCGCGGCCCCGGCCGCTTCGAACTGCGACAGCCCGCCATTCACCCCGGCGCGGAACACCAGTCCGACGCGCTCGCCAGTGACTTCGTTGCTGGAGAATACCGCGCTCAGCCGCGGCATCGTCTGCGCACCGGCTAGCCTGGCATCGGCACGGGCAATCAGCGCTTCCGCCATCAGCCGCTGGCGGACCGGCGAACAGCCGATCGCCCGCTCGGCCGCGCCAGCGGCTGACGGATGATCGCGCGCCGGATCGTAAAACGGGATCGCGCCCGGCTCATGCCCGACATCGCCGAGCAGTTCGCGCAGCCTGACGAGGCTTGCCGTGCGCAGCGCATCGGCCGAGGCGCGCTGATCCTCAAGCTGCGCGGTGCGCGCGCGGGCCAGTTCCAGATCGACGCTGGGGCTGACCGACTGTTCGACGCGACGGCCAATGGACGCGACCAGCCCGCGATGCTCGGCCAGACCCCGGTCGAGGATCAGCAGCCGGCGGGTGGCGCGGGCAAGATCGAAATAGGCGTTGGTCAGCCGCAGCGCGACATCGAGCGCATTTTCATCGACCTGCGCCGAGGCGAACCGCCTGACCGCGCGCGCCCGGTCGATCGAGCCGTCGATCCGCCCGCCCTGCCAGATCGGCTGTTCGACCGCGAGGTTGAGCGAGAGATTGTCGCCGCGCACCACCGGCGCGCCGCCTTCAAAGCTCAGCGCCTCGACCGACAGGCTCGGCCCGCGCTGCCATTTCGCCGCCTTGACGTCCCCGCCCGCCGCGCGCAGCCCGGCACGGGCAGCGGCGACCGCGGGATGACCGGCAACCGCGCGCGCGGCCAGATCGGCGAGATCGGGGGCAACCGGCGGCGGCCCGACCGGTGCCGCGGCGGACGGTCCGCCGATGCCGGGGGCATCCGCCTGCATCTCCGGTCCCTGCACCGGCCCGCCCTGCCGGGCAGATGCCGGCGCGACTGGCTGGGCCGATAGCGGCGCGACGATCAGGCCGGGGGCAAGCAGCAGCCCCGCCAGACGGCGAAACTTCGCCGGGCGTCGATGCGTCCGGGCATGCGCAGCGGCGCTCTGTGTCAATCCGGTACAGCTCATCAGGTGCCAAGGCCTATGCCAGAATGCCGGTCCGCGCCAGTGCGCATGCGGATACGGGACGCGCCGACCTGCGCGGTCGATTTCGCCCACTGTCCGCATCATCGCTGCCGGACCGGTCCCGAAGCTGCCATCCATGCCCGGTCCATGCCGGCGGGCCGGTCAAGATCGCGTTAACCAGCCCCTGCGCAGTTCCGCTTTCGCTCAGGCCGCGCGGTCACGCGCCTTGGCGCGGGCGCGGAACGCGTGCAGCAGCGGCTCGGTATAGCCGCTCGGCTGGCGCGCGCCCTCGAACACCAGCGCGCGCGCCGCCTGAAAGGCGATGCTGGCATCGGGATCGGGGGCCATCGGGCGATAGGCCGGATCGCCGGCATTCTGGGCATCGACCTTGGCCGCCATCCGCTGGAGCGCGGCATCGACCTGCTCTGCCGTGCACACGCCGTGGAGCAGCCAGTTGGCAAGCACCTGCGCCGAGATGCGCAGCGTCGCCCGGTCCTCCATCAGCCCGACATCGTTGATGTCCGGCACCTTGGAACAGCCGACGCCCTGATCGATCCAGCGCACGACATAGCCCAATATGCCCTGGGCATTGTTGTCGAGCTCACGCGCGATCTCCGCCTCGGTCCAGTTGCGGCCGAGCGCGAGCGGAATGCGCAGCAGCGCATCGCGCGACGGCGGCGCTTTCCCGGTCAGCCGCGCCTGCACGGCGAACACATCGACCTGATGATAATGAAGCGCATGCAGCGTCGCCGCAGTCGGGCTGGGCACCCAGGCGGTGTTCGCGCCGCTTTGCGGATGCGCGATCTTCTGGGCGAGCATGTCGGCCATCATGTCGGGCGCGGCCCACATGCCCTTGCCGATCTGCGCCCGGCCCGAAAACCCGGCGGCGAGGCCGATGCGGACATTGCGGTCCTCATAGGCGCGGATCCAGTCGCTCGCCTTCATCTCGCCCTTGGGCACCATCGGCCCGGCCTCGATCGAGGTGTGGATCTCGTCCCCGGTGCGGTCGAGAAAGCCGGTGTTGATGAACACGATGCGGTCGCGCACCGCATGGATCGCAGCCGCCAGATTGGCCGAGGTGCGGCGTTCCTCGTCCATCACCCCGATCTTGAGCGTGTGCCGGGCCATGCCCAGCATGTCCTCGACCGCGTCGAACAGCCGGTCGGCAAAGGCCGCTTCCTCCGGCCCGTGCATCTTGGGCTTGACGATATAGACCGATCCGGTGCGGCTGTTCCGGAACCGCCCCAGCCCGTTCAGGTCATAAAGCGCGATCGTCGACGTCATCACCGCATCGACAATGCCCTCGGGCGCCTCGCTGCCATCGGGCAGCAGGATCGCCGGCGTCGTCATCAGATGGCCGACATTGCGCACGAACAACAGGCTGCGCCCCGGCAGCGTGCGTGCGGTGCCGTCGCGCCCGGCATAGACGCGGTCGGCGTTCAGATGGCGGGCGCGCACCTGCCCGTCCTTCTCGAAACTGGCCGACAGATCGCCGCGCATCAGCCCCAGCCAGTTGGCATAGGCGGCAACCTTGTCCTCCGCATCGACGGCGGCGACCGAATCCTCCAGATCGACAATGGCGGTCAGCGCGGCTTCGAGCAGCACATCGGCGATGCCGAGCGGATCGTCGCGGCCGATGCGATGATCGCGGTCGATCACCACTTCGATATGCAGGCCGTGATGGCGGAACAGCGGCGACGCGCCGCGCCAGCCGACCAGCGCCGGGTGATCGCCGCCGGCCAGCACCTGTTCCCAGCCGGGCACGGCATCGTCCAGAAACGCGCGCGCCCGGGCGATCACCTGCGCGCCGCGTTCCGCGTCATAGCCCCCAGGGCGCGCCGCGCCGGGCAGCGCATCGGTGCCGTAAAGCGCATCATACAGGCTGCCCCAGCGCGCATTGGCGGCATTGAGGACGAAACGGGCATTGAGCACCGGCACCACCAGCTGCGGCCCGGCAAGCCGGGCGATCTCGTCATCCACCCCGGTCGTCCCGATTGTGAAGGCCGGCGGTTCGGGCACCAGATAGCCGATATCGGTCAGGAATGCGGCATAGGCCGCCGGATCGACCGGCTGGCCGCGCCGGGCGCGGTGCCAGTCGTCAATCTGCTGCTGCAGTGCCTCGCGCACGCCGAGCAGCCGCCGGTTTTCGGGCACCAGCGCGGCGATCAGACCGGCAAAGCCCCGCCACCACGCCGCCGGATCAAGGCCGAGACCGGGCAGGACCTGGCCTTCGACAAACGCGGCAAACTCGTCCGCGATGCGCAATCCGGCCCGTTCGATCCGATCCATGATGTCCCCTTCCCCCGATATTTGAGGGCCGCGAACGTGCCGGGATCGCCCCGCCGCTGTCAACGGCGGCCATTTTCGCCCCGCTGCCGTCAATGGCAGCCATTTTCGCAATCTTAATCGCCGCGCGCCTATGCGGGCGGGCGGAGCAGAGCAGATATGGCGAACAGAATGACCATCTCCACGGCCGGGACGTTCCGGCTCGACGACCGCCGCAGCTTTCGCCACCCGCTGGCCATCGCGACCCGGGTGCGCGAGCTTGGCGGTGCCAACTTTCCCATCATCCTGCGCAACCTGTCGGCGGTCGGCTTTCAGGGCGAATGCCGCACGCCACTGACCGTGCCGAGCGTGATCGCGCTCAACCTGCCGCCGCTGGGCGAGGTGCGCGCCCGCGTGCGCTGGGTGCGCGACGAGATTGTCGGTGCCGAGTTTATCGAGCGGCTGGAAATCGAGGATGTCGACCGGGTGCTCGCCGCCGCGCCCGATCCGCTGCTGGGTCAGGCGCCGGATCCCGCCGCCGACAGCGCCGGGGCCTGATCGCCGGCAGCAGCCAGTTCAGAGTTTAGCCCTCGAGAAACGGCTTTTCGACGCGGATCATCCCGTCGTCCAGCGTTGCCGCATGCATCGGGGCCATCACCGTGCGGCCATCGGCGCGGCGAATGTCGATCACGTCCCCCGCGCCGAAATTCTCGACCGCGATCACCGTGCCGAACAGCGGCCCGGTGCCCGCCGCGTCGACCGGATGGACGGGCAGGCCGATCAGATCGGCATGATAATATTCGCCCTCCGCCAGCGGGGGCAGTTCGCTGCGCGCCACAGTGAGCGCGGTGCCGCGCAGCGCCTCGGCGGCGCTGCGGTCGGCAATGCCCTCGAACCGGGCGATCGCGCCCGGCCCGGCGGCCTTGACACTTTTCAGCCGCAGCGGCCGCCCGCCGGCATCAAGCGTCGTGTAGCGGGCAAGCGCCTGGGCATCGTCCGTGAACAGCTTCAGCCGCACCTCCCCGCCCAGGCCATGCGCGCCGGTGATCGCTGCCAGCGTCACGCGGCGTTCGCCGCCCGGGACCGGCGCAGCGGGCGGCGCGGGCGTCGATGCGCCCGCCCCATCCTGTGTCCGGTCCCGCGCGGCGGCCATGATCAGGCGTCAGCCGCGCCGGCTTCGTCGGCAGCGGGCGCTTCTTCAGCCGGGGCGGCAGCCGCTTCGGCGGCGGCAGCGGCCTTGGCCGCACGCTCTTCGGCGCGCTCCTTGGCCTTTTCGCCCGGCGCGGCCTTGTTCGGGTTGTTGCGCGCCGGACGCTCCTTGATGCCGGCGGCATCGAGGAAGCGCAGCACGCGGTCGGTCGGCTGCGCACCGACGCCCAGCCAGTAACGGGCGCGGTCGCCGTCCAGCTTCACGCGCTCGGGCGAATCCTTGGCGAGCAGCGGGTTGTAGGTGCCGATCTTCTCGATGAAGCGGCCGTCGCGCGGGGCGCGCGAGTTCGCCACGACGATGCGGTAATAAGGCCGCTTCTTCGCGCCGCCGCGCGCCAGCCGGATCGAAAGTGCCATGTTACGTCTTCCCTTCAGTTAAATCGGTTGATCACTTCTTCTTCAGAAAATTCTCGAAGCCCGGCGGCAGGTTGCCCGGCCCGCCCAGCCCCGGCAGCCCCGGCGCGCCAAGGCCCGGAAGCCCGGCCGGGCCGCCCTTGCCGCCCAGCATGTCGGCCATGTCGCCGGGCAGTGCGCCGCCCGGCCCGCCGCCCAGCGCACCCGCCAGGCCGCCGCCCTTGCCGAACATCGCTGCCAGCCCCTTCAGCCCGCCCATTTTCTTGATCTTCTTCATGGCGTTGGCCATTTCCTGGTGCATCTTGAGCAGCCGGTTCACGTCCTGCACGGTCGTGCCGCTGCCCTTGGCCACCCGGATCTTGCGCTTGGCATTGAGCAGGTCGGGGCGCGCCCGCTCCTTGGGCGTCATCGATGTGATGATCGCATCCATGCGCAACAGGATCTTCTCGTCGACTGCGCCCGACGCCATCGCCGCCTGCGCCTTTTTCATGCCGGGGATCATGCCCGCCAGCGCGCCAAGCCCGCCCATGCGCCGCATCTGCAGCAGCTGGGCGCGCAGATCGTCCATGTCGAACTGGCCCTTGGCCATTTTCGCGGCAAGCTTTTCGGCTTCCTCGACCTTGATGGTCTCAGCCGCGCGCTCGACCAGGCTGACGACATCGCCCATGCCCAGAATGCGCCCGGCGACGCGCTGCGGGTGGAACGCCTCCAGCCCGTCCATCTTCTCGCCGGTGCCGATGAACTTGATCGGCCGTTCGGTCACCGCGCGCATCGACAGGGCGGCCCCGCCGCGCGCATCGCCGTCCATGCGGGTCAGCACCACGCCGGTCAGCGGCACCTGCGCGGTGAAGGACTGGGCGACATTGACCGCATCCTGACCGGTCAGCGCATCGACGACCAGCAGCACTTCCTGCGGCGTGGACACATCGGCCACCGCGCGCATTTCGTCCATCAGCGCCTGATCGACATGCAGCCGCCCGGCAGTGTCGAGCAGCAGCACGTCAAAGCCCTGCAACTTTGCCGCATTGAGCGCGCGGCGGGCGATGTCGACCGGCTGCTGCCCCTCGACGATCGGCAGTGTCGCCACGCCGGTCTGCTCGCCCAGCGTCGCCAGCTGCTGCTGCGCGGCGGGGCGATTGACGTCGAGCGACGCCATCAGCACCTTTTTGCGGTCGCGCTCGGTCAGGCGGCGGGCGAGCTTGGCGGTGGTCGTCGTCTTGCCCGAGCCTTGCAGGCCGACCATCATGATCACCGCCGGCGGATTGACGGCGATGTCCAGCTCGCTCGCATCGGCGCCGAGCATCTCGACCAGCGCGTCATGCACGATCTTGACGACCTGCTGCCCCGGCGTGACCGAGCGCAGCACCTGCGCGCCGACCGCCGCTTCGGTCACCTTGTCGACAAAGCTGCGGACGACCGGCAGGGCGACATCGGCCTCGAGCAGGGCGATCCGCACTTCGCGCATCGCGGTGCGGACATCCGCCTCGCTGAGCGCGCCGCGGCCACGCAGCCGGTCAAAGACCCCGCCCAGCCTTTCGCTCAAAGTCTCGAACATCGCCTGCTCCTCTGCCGTCTGGCCAAACAACGCACAAAGCGCCGGTGGGCGAAACCTCGCCGACCAGCGCCGCGCATCGCGGTGATGCGCATCATCGTCCGTCCCAACGGAAACTGCGCGTTCCTACGCGCCCCGCCCGGGAAAATCAACCGCCTGCATCTGCGCCCCCGGGATGGAGGCCCGGCAAATGACAGACGCCGCCGGCATTGGGGGCCGGCGGCGTCCGCGATCCATCGGTCAGACCCGACCGGCGGGATCAGGCATAGGCAACGCTGGTGCGCACCCGGCGACGGGCGGCCGCGCCGACCAGGCCGAAGCCACCGATCATCATCGCCCAGGTCGCCGGTTCCGGCACCGCCGCCAGCGCGATGTTGTCGACTTCAAAGGCATTGCCGAAGGAGTTGAAGCGCAGACCGGTCACCGCGGTGCGGGTTTCGCCGGTGAAGTCCAGGCGAACGATGCGGTTGGTGTTGACCTCGGTCTGGTTGCCATTGGCCGGGTTCCAGACATCGCTGCCGGTGAAGCTCGCCAGCACGACGCCGTCGGTCCCCAGCACGTCGAACGAGTTATACTCGTCGATCGAACCCCAGAGGAAGCTGATCGCGTTGAGCGGGTTGAGCCCGGTCAGGTCGAGCGTGCCGGTGCGGCCATCGGCCGGGCCGACCGAGATGAAACCGCCGGTGCTGCCCAGCGGGCGGGCGCGGGTTTCGGTCGTGGTCGTGAAGATCGGGCCGCTCCAGCGCGGCGTTTCGCTGTCGAAATCGAAAATCAGCGCATTGTCGAAGCCGCCGCCCTGATAAACGGCGTTGCCCGGCGTGCTCGACAGCACGACGGTGGCGGTGGCGGGCGCCGTGGCAGCAAACGCGGCAGCGGCGGCAGTCAGGCCCAGAACGAACTTCTTCATCATCACACCCCTTACAGCGCGAATCGCCACCCCATCGCGGCCGGATCCGCAGAAACTCCCGCCGCCACGCCGGGCTGCGGTTGCCCCCGGAATGCGTCGGTAAGGATTTGTTTACCGATGCCGCGGGGCAAAAATAGCGCCGAACACGGTTAACGTGGGGCCGTCCCATATCGGGTCATTAACCAGAGATCAGAACATATAAAAAAGCCCGGCCGAAGCCGGGCTTTTTATTCAGCAATCTGTCAGAAGATCACTTCAGATGGTTGGACAGGTGCTTGTTCATTTCGAACATCGAAACCTTGTCCTTGCCGCCGAAGACCTTCTTCAGCTTGTCGTCGGCGAGGATTTCCCGCTTGTTTTCGGGATTCTGCAGATTGTTCTTCTTGATGTGTTCCCACACCTTGCTGACCACGTCGCTGCGCGCGATCGGCGCGCTGCCCACGATCGCCGCCAGGTCGGCCGAAGGCTGGACCGGCTTGCTCAGCGCGTTGTTGGCACGTTTCGGTTTGGCGTCCGCCATTTTGATTCCCTCCCTGTGGAAGCCCTGATTTGTGACAAAGACCGCAAAATGCAAACAGCTTTTTGCAGTTACCCCGGGCTTTGCCGTGACGGCGGTGGCCCGGCGCGCCCCGCCGGGGCCGTTGCCGGCCCCGGACTGCGCTCGTTTTGCGGCGGCAGGAACTGGTGCCCGCCCCGCTTCATTCGGTCTCTTCCCCCACTGCTGACAGCTTGGTCAGCGGGCGCGGCGCGCTTTCGACCATCGGCAGCACCTCGACCTGTTTCGGCCCCGCCACCTCCAGCGCCTCGAACCGCCGCGCCTGGGTGAGCACCTGGCTCTCAAGGCTGCCGACAAAGGCGTTATAGGCACCGCTCGCCTGTTCCAGATTGCGGCCGAGCCGGGCGACATGGCTGCCCATCGTCGCCAGCCGGGCATGGAGTTCCTTGCCCAGCGCCGCGATCTCGGCGGCGCGCTCGGCAAGCTTTTCCTGCCGCCACACGGCGGCGACGGTGCGGGCGATGGCAACCAGATTGGTCGGCGTCGCCAGCAGCACCTTGCGCTCGAACGCCCAGTCCCACAGCCCGCCATCCTGTTCGAGCGCGGCGGTCAGGAAATGTTCGCCGGGGATATACATGACGACATAATCGGCGGCGTCGTCGAACTGCGCCCAGTAATTCTTCGATCCCAGCTGCTGGGCATGGGTGCGGATCGACGCGGCATGCGCCTTCAGATGCTGGCGACGCACCTCGTCATCCACCTGTTCGCTGGCATCCAGATAAGCGTTCAGCGAGCATTTGGCGTCGATGATCAGGCTGCGCCCGCCCGGCAGGCGGACGATCACATCGGGCCGCAGCCGCCCGTCCTCGGTGTCGACCGACACCTCCATCTGGAAATCCACCCCCTCGGCCAGCCCGGCCTGGGTCAGCACGTTGCGCAGGCTCTGTTCGCCCCAGCGGCCGCGCGCCTTGGGGCTGGACCGCAGCGCATTGACCAGCCGTGCGGTCTCGTCGCGCACCTGGACATGGCTGGAATGCAGCAGCTCGACCGCCTTGTGCAGCGCCGAATAGCTGCCGACGCGTTCCTTCTCGACCTGGCCGAGCTGCTCCTCATAGCGTTTGAGCGTGGTCTCGACCGGCTGGAGCAGCGCCTTCAGCCGCGCCTCATTCTGCTGGCCCTGATCGGCAAGCCGTTCATTGGCGCGCTTCAGAAACGCATCATGCGCGCTTTCGATTGCCTTGCCGGCCAGATCGCCGAACCGCGCCTCAAGCTTCGCCTCGACATCGCGCAGCTGCGCCAGCTGGGCAGCAAACGCGCTGGCGCGCTCCTCCTCGCCACGCTCGAACGCGGCCTTGGCGGCGGCGAGCGCCTCTTTTTCCTGCCGCAAGGCGACGAGTTCGCGCTCCTGCGCCTCGGCACGCGCCGCGACCGGACGCAGCCCCGCCGCCTCGCCAAGCGCCGCATCGCGCTCGCGCGTCACCTCATCAAGCGCCAGGCGCAGCAGATCGGCCTGGCGCGCGCGCTCCCCGGCCATGGCCAGCTCTCGCTCGGCCTCGCCATGGCGCAGGCGCAGTGCGTCAAGCTCGCCTCTCAGTCCGGAAACCGGTCGCGCGCCCAGCACATGGCCGAGCACGACGCCGATGATCGCGGCGGCAGCGACGACAGCCAGCAGCAACGGATCCAAATGCCCTTCTCCCCAACGGAACGAAAGGCGAACCTAGCCAATGGCGGCGCGGCCGGCAAGCCACCCCGCCGAACCGCGATCAGGCGGCCTTCTGGCGCATCTTGGCAAGCTTTTTCAGCACCATGTCACGCTTCAGCCGCGACAGATGGTCGATGAACAGCACACCGTTCAGATGGTCCATCTCATGCTGGAGACAGATTGCGAGCAGCCCGTCGAGCTGTTCCTCGCGCACCGTGCCGTCGCGTTCCTGCCAGCGGGCGCGGATCACCGCCGGGCGTTCGACATCGGCGAACTGCTCGGGCACCGACAGACAGCCTTCGGAATAGACCTGCACATCGTCGGACGTGTCGAGGATTTCGGGGTTGATGAACACGCGCGGTGCCTTGACCGGCTTGCCGTCCTCGCCCTCTTCCTCCTGCAGGTCGATGACCAGCAGCCGCTTGGGCACGCCGACCTGAATGGCGGCAAGGCCGATGCCCGGCGCGTCGTACATCGTCTCGAACATGTCGTCGATCAGGGTCTGCAACGCCTCGTCGATGGTGTCGACGGGGGTCGAGATCTGGCGCAGGCGCGGGTCGGGCGTTTCGATGATCGGAAGAATGGCCATCGCGCGAAATTAGGGACGCACCCGGCAAAGGTCAATCAAGCGCAGCCCGCACGCCCCCGCTCACATCACCGGCCGGCGCGCGCGCAGCGCCTGGGCAAGGGTGCCTTCGTCCAGATAATCCAGTTCGCCGCCCACCGGCAGGCCATGGGCCAACTGGGTCAGCCGCACCGGATATCCCTCCAGCCGCTCGGCAATGTAATGGGCGGTGGTCTGCCCTTCGAGCGTGGCGTTCATCGCCAGCACCACTTCATCGACGCCGCCTGCCGCGACCCGCGCGACCAGCCCGTCGATGCGCAAATCCTCGGGCCGCACCCCGTCGAGCGCCGACAGCCGCCCGCCCAGCACATGATAGCGGCCGGGAAACAGCCGCGCCCGATCGAGCGCCCACAGATCGGCCACCTCCTCCACCACGCACAGCGCGCGCGTGTCGCGGCGCGGATCGGCGCAGATCGCGCACGGATCGCTGGTGTCGACATTGCCGCACATGCCGCAGGTGACCAGCCGCGCCTCGACCGTCTCCAGCGCGCGCGCCAGCGGCACCAGCGCGGTTTCGCGCTTCTTGAGCAGATGCAGCACCGCACGCCGTGCCGAGCGCGGGCCAAGGCCCGGCAGCCGGGCAAGCGCCTGGACCAGCGCCTCGATCTCGGGGGAAGCCATGACCGGCACAGATAAGGGCTTGCGCGCCGGGCCGCCAGCGGTTTGGAGGGGGAATGCGCCTGATCTTCATGGGAACCCCCGATTTCGCCGTGCCGACGCTCGACGCGCTGGTCGCGGCCGGGCACGAGCTTGCCGCCGTCTATTCGCAGCCGCCCCGCCCCGCCGGCCGCGGCAAGGCGCTGACCCCCACCCCGGTCGCGCGCCGCGCCGCCGAGCTGGGGCTGACCGTGCTGACGCCGGTCACGCTCAAGACCGCCGAGGCGCAGGCCGAGTTTGCCGCATTCGGTGCCGATGCAGCGATCGTCGCCGCTTACGGCCTGATCCTGCCGCGCCCGATCCTGGCCGCGCCGCGGCTTGGCTGTCTGAACGTCCATGCCTCGCTGCTGCCGCGCTGGCGCGGGGCGGCGCCGATCCAGCGCGCGATCCTGGCCGGCGATGCGCTGACCGGGGTCACGATCATGGACATGGAGGCCGGGCTGGACACCGGGCCGATGCGCGCCACCGTGACGACGCCGGTCGCGGCCAAGACGGCGGGCGAACTGACCGCCGAACTGGCACTGCTGGGTGCACAGCTGATGGTGGCTGTGCTGGCCGATCTGCCCGGCCATCCGCCACAGCCCCAGCCCGATGCCGGCGTCACCTATGCCGCCAAGATCGACAAGGCCGAGGCGCGGCTGGATTTCACTGCCGGGGCGGTGGCGGCCGAACGGCAGGTGCGCGCCTTCACCCCCGCGCCGGGGGCGTTTTTCGAACTGAATGGCGAACGCATCCGCATTCTGGCGGCGGCGGTCGAGCCGGTGCCCGGCCCGGCGGGTCAGGTGGGCGATGACCGGCTGCTGATCGGCTGCGGAGCCGATTCGCTGCGGCCGCTGCGTGTCCAGCGCGCCGGGCGCGCGGCAATGGCGGTCGACGAGCTGCTGCGCGGCTTTGCCATCGCGCCGGGGACGATGCTGGCATGACGCGTTACGCGCTGACCATCGAATATGATGGCCGCCCGTTCATGGGCTGGCAGCGGCAGGCGCACGGGCCAAGCGTGCAGGAAGCCGTCGAGCGCGCCGTCGAACGCATGACCGGCGAGGCCGCGAACGTCCATGCCGCCGGGCGCACCGATGCCGGCGTCCATGCGCTGGCGATGCGCGCGCATGTCGATCTGACGACCAAAACGCCCGAGCCGTTCCGGCTGATGGAGGCGCTCAATGCGCTGCTCCGTCCCGATCCGGTGGCCGTCATCGACTGCCGGATCGTGCCGGATGACTGGCATGCGCGCTTTTCCTGCACGGGGCGGTCCTATGAATATCGGATCGTCAACCGGCGCGCGCCGCTGACCTTCGAGGCGGGGCTGGCATGGCGCGTCGTCCAGCCGCTCGATGCCGAGGCAATGCACGCCGCCGCGCAATTGCTGGTCGGGCGGCATGATTTCACCACCTTCCGCTCGGTCCATTGCCAGGCCGACAGCCCGGTCAAGACGCTCGACCGGCTGGATGTGGAGCGCGACGCCGATCTCGTCCTCGTCCAGGCCGGGGCGCGGTCGTTCCTGCACCATCAGGTGCGGTCGATGGTCGGCTGCCTCGTGATGGTCGGCGACGGCCGCTGGACAGCGGCAGACCTTGAAGCCGCGCTTGCCGCGCGTGACCGCGCCGCGCTTGGCCATAATGCGCCGCCCGACGGCCTGTATTTCGTCGGCGCGCGCTATTGATGTTCAGTGATTCCTCTCATGCCCGGCGTTGCAGCTATAAAGGAAGCATGGCCGGGCGGATGATCAGAACCGGCGCGATGCTGCTGGCATCGGCGCTTTTGCTGGCAGGCGCGCCCGCGCGGGCGACCGATGATGTCGCCCAGGTCTGGTTCGCGACCCTCGCCACCGGGCCGATTTCGGGCAAGACACTGATCTGGCTGGAAGGTCAGGCGCGGATCGGCGAGGCGCCGGGCCGCCAGCGCCAGTTCATCCTGCGCCCCGCCATCGGCCGGCAGATCGGCCGCACCACCCAGATCCATGCCGGCTATGCCTATGTGCCGACCGGCACGACCGACCGGCTGCGCGACGAGCACCGCTTCTGGCAGCAGATTTCGTTCCAGATCGCGCGCACCGACCGCATCCAGCTGCTCGGCCGCAGCCGGATCGAACAGCGGCTGTTCAGCGGTGAAGACATGAGCTGGCGGCTGCGCCAGCAGGTGCGCGCCAACCTGCCGCTGGGCGGCAAGGACGGAGTGTCGCTGGTGCTGTGGTCGGAAGGGTTTTTCAACCTCAACGCCCCTGCCCCGCGTTTCCGCACCGGGATCGACCGCTGGCGCAACCAGATCGGCCTCAACATTCCAGTCACGCGCAACATCTCGTTCGAGCCGGGCTATCTCAATCAACATGTCCGGCGGCGCGGCGAAGACGCGATGGACCATATCTTCTGGTCGCAGCTGGTCATCCGCCTCTGACCGGCCCGGCGGGACCATCCGGCTGGCCGATCTGGCGCGTTTTGCAACGCAGCAGAAGCAAAGGATTGCACCGCCGATCCAACGCTTTCACCGATTCCCGTGGCACCGCACAAAACATCTCCTATAGTTAATCACGGGCAGTGGACCTTAACCGGCAGACCAGATCGGACAGGCCCGCGCCCGGGGCGGAGACACAGATGGCGAACGGGCAGGCAGTGCTGCCGGCAGGCAGCGGCGACAAGGTGAGCCTGGGCGGGCTCAGAACGCATATCGGATTTCAGTTGCGGCGCGCGCATGATGCGTCTTTTCAGGCCTTTGCCCGCGCCATCGGCGAGGATGCGCTCAACCCCGGCCATTATGCGATCCTGTCGCTGATCGCCGACAATCCCGGCCTGAACCAGACCGCGCTCAGCCTTGCCACCGGGCGGGACAAGTCCACGCTGACCCCGGCGATCAGGACGCTCGAGCGCGACGGCCTTGTCGTGCGGCGGCGCTCCGAGACGGACCGGCGTGCCTATCATCTGCACCTGACACCGATGGGTGGAGCCTATCTCGACCGGCTGACCGCCCATGCCGATGCCGTCGACCGGCAACTCGACGCGATTGTCGGAGAATTTCACAAGCCGCTGCTGATCCACCTGCTCGAATGCATCGCCGACGAACTCGGCCGCGATCAAGACGACGCCGCACCGCCATCGGCCGGCACGCTCGCCGCCTGATCAGCCCCGGGCAGCGACGCCCCCGAAAGATCATCGTAACGGGTGAATCCGGCCAGCGCCGGGCCGATCGCGCCCCGGTGTGCCCGGCAATGATGACAACAAAAAACCCCGGAAGCACCGGCTTCCGGGGTTTTTGATGGTGGGCGCGGCAAGGATTGAACTTGCGACCCCTGCGGTGTGAACACAGTGCTCTACCACTGAGCTACGCGCCCACGCTGTGGAGCGACGCCTTTAGGGCGCTCCCTCGCCCCTGTCCAGACCGGAAAATAAGTTCGCGGCCCGAAAAAACGTCACCGGTCAGACGTTGCACGCGTCCTTGAGCGTCTTGCCCGCCTTGAACTTGGGCTGCGACGATTCCTTGATCGACATCGGCTCGCCGGTGCGCGGATTGCGGCCGGTCGACGCCTTGCGCCGCGTCACGGTGAAGGTGCCAAAGCCGACCAGACGGACCTCGTCGCCCTTTTTGAGCGCGGAGGAAATGGTGTCGAACACCGCTTCGACCGCTTTGACCGCATCGCCGCGGGTCAGGCCCGCGGTTTCGGCGACTGCGCCGATCAGTTCCTGTTTGTTCATCTGATACTCGTCCCCTTTGCTGGCGCGCATGGCGGCGCCTGTATCGGAATCGGGCCAAGCTGGCATCCGGCGGGCCACTAAGAAGAAGCCGGCCCCCGGCGTCAACGACCAATCACGGCACAGGCCGTATCGGGAGCACCGTTTGACGGCGGGGGCACGCGGGCGGCACCATCGGCACCGCCCGCGCCGCTGCAACAGGTCAGTGGCGGACCGCCGGATCCGCCTCGCCCAGCGACGAGGCGACGGCCACCGGCGGCTGTGCCGCCAGTTCGTCGGCCTCGGTCCATTCGATCGGCGTCAGCGGCGCGGCGAGCGCACCGGCAAGCACCTGATCGACATGGCTGACCGGCAGGATGGTCAGCCCGTCGCGGATATTGGCCGGGATATCGGCCAGATCCTTCTCATTTTCCTGCGGGATGAATACGGTGGTGATCCCGCCGCGCAGCGCCGCCAGCAGCTTTTCCTTCAGCCCGCCAATCGGCAGCACGCGGCCGCGCAGCGTGACTTCGCCGGTCATCGCCACTTCGCGCCGCACCGGGATGCCGGTCAGCGTCGACACGATCGACGTCACCATGCCGATACCCGCCGACGGCCCGTCCTTGGGCACCGCCCCTTCGGGCAGGTGGATATGGATGTCCTTGCGCGCAAACAGGCTCGGCTTGATGCCATAGGCCGGGCTGCGCGCGCGGACGAAGCTGAACGCGGCCTGCACCGATTCCTGCATCACCTCGCCCAGCTTGCCGGTCGTGCGGATCTGGCCCTTGCCGGGCACGGTCACGCTTTCGATGGTCAGCAGCTCGCCGCCCACCTCGGTCCAGGCAAGGCCGGTCACTGCGCCGATCTGGTTCTCCTCCTCGCCGACGCCGTGGCGATAGCGGCGGACGCCGGCATATTCGGCCAGATTGTCGGGCGTGATCTCCGCCGCCTCGATCTTGCCTTCGAGAATGCGGCGCAGCGCCTTGCGGGCGAGCTTGGCAATCTCACGCTCGAGCGTGCGGACACCCGCCTCGCGCGTGTAATGGCGGATCAGCGCGCGCAGCCCGTCTTCGGTGATCGCGAACTCGCCCGGCTTCAGTCCGTGTGCCTCGATCTGCTTGGCCACCAGATGGCGCTGCGCGATTTCGACCTTCTCATCCTCGGTATAGCCCTCGACGCGGATGATCTCCATGCGGTCGAGCAGCGGCTGCGGCAGGTTGAGCGAGTTGGCCGTGGTGACGAACATCACGTCCGACAGGTCGATATCGATTTCCAGATAATGGTCCTGGAACTTGTTATTCTGTTCCGGGTCCAGCACCTCGAGCAGGGCCGAGGCCGGATCGCCGCGGAAATCCTGGCCCAGCTTGTCGATCTCGTCGAGCAGGAACAGCGGGTTGGACGTGCCGGCCTTGCGCAGGTTGGTCACGATCTTGCCCGGCAGCGAGCCGATATAGGTGCGCCGATGGCCGCGAATCTCGGCCTCGTCACGCACCCCGCCCAGCGACTGGCGCACGAACTCGCGGCCCGTCGCGCGCGCGATCGACTTGCCGAGCGAGGTCTTGCCGACGCCCGGCGGGCCGACCAGGCACAGGATCGGGCCTTTGAGCTTGTTGGTGCGCGCCTGGACCGCCAGATATTCGACGATCCGCTCCTTCACCTTCTCAAGGCCGTAATGATCCTCGTCGAGCACGTGCTCGGCCTCGGCAATGTCGCGCTTGAGCTTGGACTTCTTGCCCCAGGGCAGGCCCAGCAGCACGTCCAGATAATTGCGCACCACCGTGGCCTCGGCCGACATCGGGGCCATGGTCTTGAGCTTTTTCAGCTCCGCCCCGGCCTTGGCGCGCGCTTCCTTTGACAGTTTGAGCTTGGCGATCTTCTGCGTGAGTTCGGCGATCTCGTCGCCATCCTCGTCGCTTTCGTTGCCCAGCTCGCGCTGGATCGCCTTCAGCTGTTCGTTCAGATAATATTCGCGCTGCGTCTTCTCCATCTGGCGCTTGACGCGGCTGCGGATCTTCTTTTCGACCTGCAGCACGCCCAGCTCGCCCTCCATGAAGGCGAACACCATCTCCAGCCGCTTGGCCGGATCGAGTTCGACGAGCAGCGACTGCTTGTCGGCCACCTTGATCGTGATGTTGGCGGCCACCGCATCGGCCAGCCGCGACGCATCGTCGATATCGGCCAGCTGCACCGCCGTTTCAGCCGGCAGCTTGCGGTTGAGCTTGGCGTAATTCTCGAATTGCTCGACCACCGAACGCATCAGCGCCTTGGCCTCGACGCCGGTCACCTCCGGCTCTTCGGTCAGGGTGACGCTGGCGTTCAGATGCTCGCCATCGCGCGACAGCGTGTCGAGCGTCGCGCGCTGCTTGCCCTCGACCAGCACGCGGACGGTGCCGTCGGGCAGCTTGAGCAGCTGAAGCACGGTGGCCAGCACGCCAAGGTCGTAAAGATCGTCGCGGTCGGGATCGTCATTGGCCGGGTCGAGCTGCGCGACAAGAAAGATCTGCTTGTCCGCCGCCATCGCCCGCTCAAGCGCCGCCACCGACTTTTCGCGCCCGACGAACAGCGGCACGATCATGTGCGGAAACACGACAATGTCGCGCAGCGGCAAAACTGGATAGCTCTGGGTCATCATGGCTCCGGTTACGCCTCAAGGCGTTTACAGGACTTATATGGGACCGGATCGGCCGGCATCAATCCATGGCAGCTTTCCGCGCCTGCCTGCCCGCCCGATCCGGCGGGGCGCGCAGACGAAAAGAGGCGGCCCGGCAGGACCGCCTCCTTCATGCCGCCGGCCCCGCAGGGCCGGATGAGGCAGGGATCAGGCCGCGCCGGTTTCCTTCTTTGCGGCATAGACGCGGACCGGCTCCTTGCGGCCCTCGACCACGTCGCGGTCGACCATCACTTCATCGACCCCGTCCATCGACGGCAGGTCGAACATCGTGTCGAGCAGAATGCCTTCGAGGATCGAACGCAGGCCGCGCGCACCGGTCTTGCGCATGATCGCCTTTTTGGCGACGGCGATCAGCGCGTCGTCGGTGAAGCTCAGCTTCACATCCTCCATGTCGAACAGCTTCTGATACTGTTTGACGAGCGCATTCTTCGGCTCGGTCAGGATCTTGACCAGCGCATCGACGTCGAGATCCTCGAGCGTCGCGATAACCGGCAGACGGCCGACGAATTCGGGGATCAGGCCGAACTTCAGCAGATCTTCCGGCTCGCACTGGCGCAGCACCTCGCCGGTGCGGCGCTCCTCGGGCGCGGCGACAAATGCACCGAAGCCGATCGACTTGCCCTGCAACCGGTCGCCGATGATCTTTTCCAAGCCGGCAAAGGCACCGCCGCAGATGAACAGGATGTTGGTCGTATCGACCTGCAGAAACTCCTGCTGCGGATGCTTGCGCCCGCCCTGGGGCGGCACGCTCGCAGTGGTGCCTTCCATCAGCTTGAGCAGCGCCTGCTGCACGCCCTCGCCCGACACGTCGCGGGTGATCGACGGGTTTTCGGCCTTGCGGCTGATCTTGTCGATTTCGTCGATATAGACGATGCCGCGCTGCGCGCGTTCGACATTGTAATCCGACGCCTGAAGCAGCTTCAGGATGATGTTCTCGACATCCTCGCCGACATAGCCGGCCTCGGTCAGCGTCGTCGCATCGGCCATGGTGAACGGCACGTCGAGGATGCGGGCAAGCGTCTGGGCGAGCAGCGTCTTGCCGCAGCCGGTCGGCCCGACGAGCAGGATGTTGGACTTGGCCAGTTCGACATCGGCGCCCTTGGCGCCATGCGCCAGCCGCTTGTAATGATTGTGGACCGCGACCGACAGCACGCGCTTGGCCTGCTTCTGCCCGATCACATAATCGTCGAGCACGTCGCAGATTTCCTGCGGCGTCGGCACGCCACCATCCTTTTTGGACACCAGCGCCGATTTGGTTTCCTCGCGGATGATGTCGTTGCACAGCTCGACGCATTCATCGCAGATGAACACGGTCGGTCCGGCGATCAGCTTGCGGACCTCATGCTGCGACTTGCCGCAGAACGAGCAATAGAGGGTGCTCTTGGAGTCCCCGCCGCTCAGTTTCGTCATACATCATCCTTCGGGCCAGAACTGGCCGCTTGCGCAGGCGGCATGTTAGCCACCTCTTCCATAAAACCACAATGCCGAATGTTCAGCGCCCGATATCCGGCGCCGTGCCCGGCCCGCGCGGTGGCGCGGGTGCCGGGCGATGCGTTAAGTCGCCACGCAGATGCCCGCCCGGGTCGGGCGACCCGGCGGGATACCGCTGCGAATGCGACCCCGCTCAGGCCGCCGCCTGACCCGGCTCTTCCGCCGGGGTCGGGCGCTTGTCGAACACCTGATCGATCAGGCCGAACGTCTTGGCCTCATCGGCCGACAGGAATTTGTCGCGCTCCATCGAGTCGTTGACCACCTCGATCGGCTGGCCGGTATATTTGGCATAAAGCTCGTTCATCCGCGCACGGATGCGCAGGATTTCCTTCGCCTGGATCTCGATATCGGTCGCCTGGCCCTGCGCCCCGCCCGAGGGCTGGTGGATCATGATCCGCGCATTGGTGAGCGCGATCCGCATCCCCGGCTCGCCCGCTGCCAGCAGGAAGCTGCCCATCGACGCCGCCTGGCCGATGCACACCGTGTTCACCTTGGGCCGGATATACTGCATCGTATCGTGGATCGCCATGCCGGCGGTCACCACGCCGCCCGGCGAGTTAATATACATGTAAATGTCTTTCTTGGGGTTTTCGGACTCCAGAAAGAGCAGCTGAGCGGTGATCAGCGAGGCCATATTGTCCTCGATCGGGCCGGTCACGAACACGATCCGCTCGCGCAGCAGCCGCGAGAAAATATCGAAGCTGCGCTCGCCGCGGTTCGACTGCTCGATAACGATCGGAACGAGCGCGTCGTGGATCTGGCCGTTCGAGAACGGGTTGTTCATGTGAAATGCGTCCTTGGACTAAAGGTCGGTTGCCGGTCCTACATCGGGGGAAAGGACCGCGCGTTCAAGCCCCCCTTGGCCCTGCGCGGCTCGCCAAATGGTAAAGGGCCGCCCGCAGCGGCATCAAAAAGCGGTTCCGGGTGCGCAAAAGCCGGGCGCCACCGCCCGCCGGAACGCAAAGGGCGCGGCCATCGCCCCGTCGGGGGATGACCGCGCCCTGTGGCCGGAGGCGCGTCGCGCCTCCGTAATGGCAGATGGCGGGCGGTTACTCGCTCGCCGCCTTGCGCGTCCGCTTCGGCTTGGCCGGAGCGTCGGCGGCAGCTTCGTCACCCTCGGGCGCAGCTGCCTTCTTGGCCGCCGCCTTCTTGGCGGGCTTGGCCGCAGCCTCTTCGCCTTCGGCGGCTTCAGCCTTCGCCTTTTTGGCGGCGGGCTTCTTGGCCGGCTTGGCCGCGCCATGATCATGGTCGTGATCATGGTTGCAGTCCGGACCATGGACATGGCCGTCCTCGTCCGCCTCGATCTCGGCCTGGATCGCCTCGCGCGTCACTTCGCGCTCGGTGACTTCGGCCTTGGAGAACAGGAAGTCGACGACCTTGTCCTCATACAGCGGCGCGCGCAGCTGGGCGGCGGCCATCGGGTCCTGCTGGACGAACTGGATGAAGCGCTGGCGATCTTCCGGGCGATACTGCTGCGCGGCCTGGGCGATCAGGCGGTTCATTTCCACCTGATTGACCTCGACGCCATTGGCCTGGCCGATTTCCGACAGCAACAGCCCCAGGCGCACGCGGCGCTCGGCGATGCGGCGGTAATCGTCGCGGTCCTTTTCCATGTCGGCGCGCGCCGCTTCCGGATCGGCCTCATGGCTCGCTTCATGCTCGAGCTGCGCCCAGATCTGGCCGAACTCGGCATCGACCATCGACGGCGGCACTTCGAAATCATGCGAGGCCGCCAGCTGGTCGAGCAGCTTGCGCTTCATATGGGTGCGGGTCAGGCCGTTATGCTCCTGCTCCAGCTGGCCCTTGATCAGCTCGCGCAGCTTGTCGATGCCCTCAAGGCCGAGCTGCTTGGCGAACTCGTCGTCAAGCGCGGTTTCCTTGGGCGCGCGGACCTTCTGCACGGTAACGTCGAAGGTCGCATCGCGGCCGGCGAGGTGCTGCGCACCATAATCGGCCGGGAAAGTCACGTTCAGCACGCGGGCGTCGCCGGCGGCGGCACCGATCAGCTGGTCCTCGAAGCCGGGGATGAACTGGCCCGAGCCGATTTCGAGCGAAATGCCCTCGCCCTTGCCGCCTTCAAACGGCACGCCGTCAAGCTTGCCTTCGAAATCGATGACCAGCAGGTCGCCGGTCGCGGCCGGACGGCCGGCCTCGTCTTCCTCATAGCTCTTCGAGCCAGCGGCGATGCGGCCGAGCGTCTCGTCGATCTGCGCGTCGGAGACCGGCACCACCAGCCGCTCGAGCTTCAGCCCGTCCAGCGCCGGCACGGTCACGACCGGCAGCACCTCCAGCGACACCTTCACCTCGGCGTCCTGGCCGGGGCCATAGCCTTCGGCCAGCTCGACCTCGGGCCGGATCGCCGGGCGCAGGCCCTGTTCGGCGATCAGCTGCTGCACGCCTTCCTGGATCGTGGTCTCGAGCGCCTGCTGCTCGAGCGCCGGCCCGTGCATCTTGCGGACGAGGTTGGCCGGCACCTTGCCGGGGCGAAAGCCGGGCATGCGGATCTGCGGCGCGACCTTCTTGAGCTCGCCATCCACCCGCGATTCGATCTCGGCGCGGCTGATCGTCAGCGTGTAGGCGCGCTTCAGGCCCTGGTTCAACGTCTCGACAGTCTGCATCTCGTCTCGTTCGCCTTTTTGCACGTTCAGGAGGAGGCCGGCCTATCACCATGAACTAGAAACTGGTGCGGGCGAAGGGACTCGAACCCCCACATCTTGCGATACTGGAACCTAAATCCAGCGCGTCTACCAGTTCCGCCACGCCCGCGGCCGGACCGCCGGTCGGCGGCGTCTATAGCAAGCGGGGGTCGCAGGGCAACCCATTACCGTGCCCGGCGTTGGAACGCCACCCGCACGCAAGGCCAGACCCACGCAAGGAAAGCCGATGGCGACCGTCCCGTCCCCGACGCCCGTTCCCGCACCGCCGCCGCCCGACCTGCCCGATCTGCCGCCGGACGAGCTGGTGCCGCCGCTGCCGGACACCGACCGGCCCGATCCCGGCCTGCCCGACGCGCCCGGCCCCGATCCGGACCAGCCTCAGACCAGCAGCTCTGCCGCCGCCCCCTGCGCAAGGAACGCCGCCGGGCTGGCGCTCGCCCCATAGGCCCCGGCGCAGAACAGCGCGACGACATCGCCAACCTGCGCGGCGGGCAGTGCCAGCTGGTCGCCCAGCCGGTCGAGCGGGGTGCACAGGCAACCGCACACGGTTGCGACTTCGCTCGCCTCCGCTGCCATGCGCCCGGCGATGGCGAGCGGATAATTGCGCCGGACGACGGTGCCGAAATTGCCGCTCGCCGCCAGCTGGTGGTGCAAGCCGCCATCGGTGATCAGGAACAGCTGGTCATGGCTCGTCTTGCGGTCGACGATCCGGGTCAGATACACCCCCGCCTCGCCGACCAGCCAGCGCCCCAGTTCCAGCGCGAAGCGTGCGCCGCTAAGCATTGCCGGCCGCGCCGCGACGGCAGCGACCAAGGCTGTGCCGATCGCCTCGACATCAAGCGCCACATCGCCGGCGAAATAGGGGATGCCGAACCCGCCGCCCAGATTGACCAGCGGTGGCGCCGCCCCCGCCGCCTCGGCCAGCGCGGCGGCCAGCGCGATCCCGGCCGCCTGCGCCTCGATCAGCGCGCCGGCATCGAGCGACTGCGACCCGGCATAGATATGGAAACCGCGCCAGTCCGCCCCCGCCGCGATCAGCCGCCGGACCAACGGGGCCGCGCGCGCCGCATCGACGCCAAACGGGCGCGCCCCGCCGCCCATCCGCATGCCCGAGCCGCGCAGCTCGAAATCGGGATTGACGCGCACGGCCAGCCGGGGCCGCACGCCCAGCCGCGCAGCGATGGCGAGCGCGCGTTCGGCCTCGTTTTCGGATTCAAGGTTGATCGTGACGCCGGCAGCAATCCCCGCCTCCAGCTCGGCATCGCGCTTGCCGGGGCCGGCAAAGCTGATGCGCGCGCCGCTGATCCCGGCCGCCTCGGCAATGCGCAGCTCCCCGGCCGAGGCGATGTCGATGCCATCGACCTGCGCGGCGATGCGCGCGAGCAGCCCGGCATGGGGATTGGCCTTCATCGCATAATGGATGTCGATGCCCGGCATCGCCGCGCGCAGCCGGGCGATGCGCCGCGCGACCGCCGCCGAATCATAGACGAACAGCGGCGTCTGCCCGGCAGCGGCGATCAGCGCATCATAAGGCTGACCCGCGATCAGCAGCCGGCCATCGGCATCGGCGGCAAAATCGGGGGGGATGGGACCGGCAGGCTTCATGGTGCCAGTTCGGCCTTCAGCCCCGCCCGGTCAAGCTTACCATTGGGCGTGCGCGGCAGGGCGGCGCGCCACACGATGCGCTGGGGCTGCATGAACCCCGGCAGGTCGCGCTTCAGATGGGCGCGCAGCGCGGCCTCGGTCGAGCCGTCTCCGGCGGCGACCAGCAGCACCGCCTGACCCAGCCGGTCATCGGCAATGCCCAGCGCGACCGCCTCGTTGGTCGCGCCGCTCGCCACCGCCGCCTCCTCGATTTCGGTCGGGCTGATGCGGTTGCCCGCCGATTTGATCATCTCGTCCGCGCGGCCGACAAAGCGCAACAGCCCGTCGGCCCCGCGCACCACCGTATCGCCCGACCAGACCGCGAGACCCGTGCCGCCGGCCAGGGGGCGGAAACGCTGCGCGGTGCGTTCCGGATCGCGCCAATAGCCGGCGGCGACCAGCGGCCCGGCATGGACCAGCTCGCCCGGCTCGCCGGGGGCGGCGGGATGGCCATCGGCGCGCAGCACATGCAGATCGGCAAACGGGATCGGGCCGCCGATCGCGGTCGGATGCGCATCGATCAGCGCCGGATCGAGATAGGTCGAGCGGAACGCCTCGGTCAGCCCATACATCGCATAAAGATCGGCCTGCGGTGCCAGCGCGCGCAGCCGCCGCACCAGCGGCTCGGTCAGCGCGCCGCCGCTGTTGGTCAGCCGCCTGAGCGTGGCCGTGTCCGTCCAGTCGCCCTCCACCAGCTGCACCCAAAGCGGCGGCACCCCGGCCAGCGTCGTGATCCGGTGGCGCGCCACCGCGCGCAGCACGTCGCGCGGGGTCAGATAATCGAGCGGGATCACCGTGCCGCCCGCCAGCCAGGTCGAGAGCAGCTGGTTCTGGCCATAGTCAAAGGCGAGCGGCAGCACCGCCAGCGTGCGGTCATCACCGGCAAGGCGCAGATAATGCGCGACCGACACCGCCCCCAGCCACAGATTGGCGTTGCTGAGCATCACCCCCTTGGGCCGCCCGGTCGAGCCGGAGGTGTAGAGGATCGCCGCCAGCGTCTGCGGACCGGCGGTGGACGGGGCGAGCGCCTGTTCGGGCAGCGTCACCTCGCCCTCCAGCACCCGCCGGCATCCGGGCGGGACATCGCCCGGCTCCAGGCTGTCGGCCCGCCCTGCCCCGGTCAGCAGCAGCACCGCGCCGCTGTCGGCCAGGATGTGCGCAAGCTGGGCGCGCTTGAGCAGCGGGTTGACCGGCACATGGATCGCCCCGGCGCGCGGCGCGGCAAGCGGCAACAGGCAGGTCCACAGCCCCTTGGGCAGCCAGCTTGCCACCCGGTCGCCGGGCCGGACACCCTGTTCGGCCAGCCACAGCGCCAGCTGCCCGACCAGTCGTTCCAGCCCGTCCGGGCCGATTTCGCGGTCGCCAAGCACCAGCGCCGGGCCGGATCCGCCGCCAGCGGCGGCACCGGCCAGCAGAATATGGTCGATCGGGCGCGGATTCGGATCAGGCTCTTGCACGCCGTCTCCTTTCTCGGACATGGGGGAGCCTCTCAAGGGGATTCCGGTCTCAGCCGCGCGGGAAGCAGCGATTTGTGGGTCAAGGGTGAATATTATGATTCGCTTGAGCCGGTCGAGACCATCGCCCGCGGCGCGCTCGATGCGTCGGCGCGCCCCTGGCCGTTCGACCGGCTGGACTGGCTGAAGGCCGCTGCCGCCGCGCTGCCGTCACCCCCGCTTATCGTGCGGGCGCGCAGCGAAGGGGTCGATGGCTGGCTGATGCTCGCCCCCGCCGGGCGCGGCCGGTTCAGGATACTGGGCGCGGACCATGCCCATCGCGCCGCGCCGATCTTCACCGGCCCTGCCGATGACGTGCATCGCCGCCGGCTGCTGCGTGCGATGGCGGCGCGGCTGCGCGGGCCGGGGCTGGGCATTGCCGAGCTTGACCTTGGCCCGCTCGACCGCGCCGATGCCGGCGAAATCGCCCGCGCCTTTGGCCGACACGGCTGGATGGTGGCGGCACGCGCCCTGCCCCCGCGCCGGCGCAGCGAGACTGCCGGGCAAAGCTTCGACGAATATTGGGAAGGCCGCAGCCCGGCCCTGCGCGACCGCATCGAGGCCGCTGCCGCGCGCGCGCCGCTCGATCTTGAAGTGTCGACGGTGCTGACCCCGGCGCTCTGGGCCGAACTGGCAAGGCTGAGCGATGCGGCGGACGGGCCGTTTCACCGCTTCGCCGCCGCCGAAAGCGCGGCCGGATCGCTGCGGCTGGCCGTTGCCCGGTGCGGCGACACGCCGATTGCTGCCCAGCTGTGGACGGTGTCGCACGGCATGGCGGTCGCGCATCTGCTCGCCCAGTCGCGCGCGCACAAGGCGCTGGCACCGGGGGCACAGCTGGCGGCGACGATGGTCCGCTATCTGACCAATGTCGATCATGTCGATGCGATCGAATGGGCCCCCGGCCATGGCTGGTGCGCCGACTGGGCAGAACAGGCGGTGCCTCGCGTCGCGCTGCGGCTGCTCAACCCGCGCCGCGCCTCGGTCTGGCCGGCGGCGGCGCTGGCGCTGCTGTCGGCGGGCGTCACGTCCGGCCTTGTCCGCCGCCCCGCGCTCGATTAGCGACCGGCCGTCGCCAGGCTTTCGGAGAAAAGCATTGCAGTCGGAACACTCGTCCAACATCGATCAGGTGCTGCGCGCCGTGCTCGTCGAAACGCTCGGCCTGCCCCAGGCGCGGGTCGCGGGCTTTGACGGCGAGACCGGCCTGTTCGGCGCGCTGCCCGAACTGGATTCGATGGCGGTCGCCGAGTTTCTGACCGAGATCGAAGACCGGCTGGGCGTGGTGATCGAGGATGACGAGGTCGATGGCGACATGCTGGCCAGCTTTGGCAGCCTGAGCGCCTATCTCGCCCGCAAGCTCGGCTAAAGCATTTTCAAGCCGGGTGGGACAACCGGGCGGCTCGTAACACGCGCCCGGGTGCCCCGGCCCCTTCTGCTGCTGACCGACTCAGGCGGCGCGGCTGGCGGCAAACTCCGCCGCGGCAAGGAAACGCTCGGCATCGAGTGCCGCCATGCAGCCGGTGCCCGCCGCCGTCACCGCCTGACGATACACCTTGTCCATCACGTCGCCGCACGCGAACACGCCCGGCACCACGGTGCGCGTCGATCCCGTTTCGACCGCCAGATAGCCATCGCCGTCGAGCGGCAGATGGCCGGCGAACAGCTGGGTTGCCGGCTGGTGGCCGATGGCGACGAACGCCCCGTCGGCGGCGATATGGCTGGTCGCGCCGGTCACCGTATCCTTCAGGTCGACGCCGACCAGCCCCGCCGGCTCGCCGCCCGCCACAAAGCGTTCGACCGTCTTGTTCCACAGCACGCTGATGCGCGGATTGGCGAACAGCCTTTCCTGCAGGATCTTTTCCGCGCGCAGCGAATCGCGGCGGTGGATCAGCGTCACGTCCGGGCTGTGGTTGGTCAGATAAAGCGCCTCTTCGACCGCGGTGTTGCCGCCGCCGATCACCACCACCTTGCGCCCGCGATAGAAAAACCCGTCACAGGTGGCGCAGGCCGAAACCCCGCGCCCGGCCAGTTCCTGCTCGCTCGGCAGACCCAGCCATTTCGCCTGGGCACCGGTGGCGATCACCAGCGTCTCGCCTTCATAAACGTCGCCGCTGTCGCCGGTCAGGCGGAACGGCCGGCGCGACAGATCGACCCCGGTCACGATGTCGGTGATCATCCGCGTGCCGACATGTTCGGCCTGTTTCTGCATCTGCTCCATCAGCCAGGGGCCCTGGATGACATCGGCAAAGCCCGGATAATTCTCGACATCGGTGGTCGTCATCAGCTGACCGCCCGGCTGGATGCCCTGAACGACGATCGGGCTGAGCCCGGCGCGCGCGCCATAAATGGCGGCCGACAATCCGGCCGGGCCGGAGCCGAGGATGAGCATCTTGGTGTGGTGAACGGTCATGCCTGATTACGCTTCTCGAAGAGGGTCTCGGCCGCCAGATAGGGACGAGCGCGCCGCGCTGCAAATGGATCGGCGCGGCGCGCCGCTCATCGGGCCGCGAGCGGCGCGAACCGGTCGGGCGAGAAGCCGACAATCAGCTGCCCGCCCCCCTCGACGACCGGGCGGCGGATCAACGAGGGGTTGGCGATCATCAGCGCGATCGCCCGCGCCTCGTCCAGCCCGGTGCGCTCCGCCTCGGGCAGCTTGCGGAAGGTCGTCCCCTGCCGGTTGACCAGCGCTTCCCAGCCCAGCGCCGCCACCCAGCGCCGCAGCGCCGCTTCGTCCACCCCAGCCTTTTTGTAATCGTGGAAGCGATAGGCGATCCCGGCAGCATCGAACCACGCCCGCGCCTTCTTGACCGTATCGCAGTTCGGGATGCCATAGAGCTGGATGCTGGTCATTGAAAATCCTGATGAGTTGTCCTGACGCTCTCAAAGCCGTTCCCGCCGGCTTCGACGGGCTGATCTGGACCGACGCAATCGGGAAAGTCGGGCCAAGCTGGAAAAAGAAAGCGCGCGCGCAGGTTGGAGCCGAGGCTCCAGCGCGCAATCCCTAACGGCTCGCCCGCAGATCGCATGCCGTACCCAGCCAGCCCGGCCCTTACCGGGTCACTCCCACTCGATTATCCAATTCTCTCATAAGCATCTGATTTCATTGACAGTGTCGCCGATTTTCGGCGCCATGGTCCGGCACATAGCCCGTCATTTGATCACGCTATTGAAATCATTGACGAAATCAGTGCGAAATTTTTTTCATGTCTTCGGCACCTATCGAGATCTGTTGCGATTTTGACCCGGATTTCCGTGACGCAGATTGTTCACAGGCACCTCAGAAAAGTACCGTCACCGACCCGGTTCCACAAGCGGGCATCAGCTTATGGCTGCAGTTGCCAGGCGATTTGGAGGCGGTATCAGCAGAGAGCAACCGGCAGATTGAGGGGCTAAACGCCTCTGATTTGCGTTGCGAAAGTGGCGAGATCAACGATTGCTTGCTTCGGAAGGGCTCATTTGGACTCCAATGATATGCAGTCGAATCTGCGAACGTGGATCCAAACGTGACGTCAGGCTGATCAGCCACCTTTAACAGTCAATGATAACTAACACTTCCAGACCAGGGGAATCACCTAGCCCTGTACATTATGGGCACCTCTGCCCCCTCCTCAACGCCAGGCAAACGAAGATCATGCGTCGCACCATTTCGAAAATCACTCAATTGCGAGTGTGGTCAGGGCATAATGCGTATGTGATAGCATGAAGAGCATTTCACGTCGCACTGCCCTGGCGAGCGTCACCGCAAGTTTAGGCGCACTGGATCTTGGCTACCCAGCGCTTGCTGGCCCATCGCCATCCGCTCCCGACGATGAGGCTGCATGGGCACGCATGGCAGCGCAATATCCCATTACTCGGGAAATCGTCCTAATGGAGAACGCCTATTGGGGCAGCATGGCCGCTCCGGTAGCGGCTGTGCATCGCGAGCAAATCGCGCGGTTGAACCGGGATAACAGTTGGTATGCCCGACGAGCCATGATGGCTGACCAGGCACGTGCCAAGGTGCGAGCAGCCGAAGCCATGGGCGTGTTGCCGGAAGAAGTTGGCTGGTGCCGAAATGCGGCCGAGGGACTGACGGCCTTGATCATGCAGTTTCGTGACGTCGGCGCGGGCGATCAGATTCTGTTTGCCGACACCGACTACGAAACCACGCAAGGAGCCATGCAATCCCTGGCAAGGGCGCGCGGTGCCCAAGTGATCAAGATCAATCTGCCAGTCACTATCACGCGAGAAAATCTGGTCGAGACCTACAGGGAGGCCATCGCTGGCGCGCCGCGCCTCAAGCTGGTGCTGTTGACCCACATGAGCCACCGCAATGGCCTGGTGCTGCCGGTGAGCGAGATTGTGCCGCTGGTGAAAGCGCGCGGCGCCCAAGCCATCGTCGACTGTGCGCAAAGCTTTTACCAGATACCGTTCAAGATTCCGGATTTCGGCGCTGATTTTGTCGGAATGAACTTTCACAAGTGGGTCGGCGCGCCGCTTGGTGTGGCGGCGATCTGGATACGCAAAGGTTATGCTGCTGCGATTGCCACAGCGCCGGAACTGCCAAACGCTGCGTCGGACGACGTTCAGGCAAAGGTGCACCAGGGGACAGTCGATTTCGCACCGCAGTTGACCATCCCGGCGGCGCTGGACTTCCAGGCGCTGATTGACCGGCAGGCCAAAATCGATCGGCTTCGGTATCTGCGCAACCGTTGGGTATCGCTGGTGCGTGGGCTGGAAGGCGTGGACATATTGTTGCCTGATGACCCTGCACTTTATGGTGCTACGACATCCTTCCGCCTGCACGGCCAAGGTTCGCCTGAAGCCAACATCAAGCTCACAGACATATTGCTCAACCGCTTTGGCATCATGACGGTCCACCGTGTGGGCCTCGCAGGCGGCACTTGCATCCGGGTCACACCATCATTGTTCACAATGCCGGCAGAGGTTGACCGACTTGCCGCGGCGATCAGGCAGTTGGCGAAGGAAGGGCCGCTGCCGACTTGAAACGCCCCCCCCCGGCACCTCGGCTGGTTCAATTGAAAGCCTCGATGATCGGGCATGGCCCTGCCTCGCCCCGTGCGCAATCCTTCACCAACCGCGCCAGAGCACCCCGAGCAGCCGTGAGCGCAGCGATCTGTTCGTCAAGGCTGTCGATCCGTGCCTGCGACAATTCCCGGATGCGTGTCCGGTCTGTGGCTGAATCAAGCGCCAGCAGCTCGGCGATTTCCGTCAGGCGAAAGCCGGCACGCTGCGCGGCCCTGATGAAGATCAACCGGTCCAGTTCATTCTTGTCATAGTATCGGATGGCTCCAACCGCCGTAGGCACCGGCATCAATCCCTTGCGCTGATAAAACCGCACCGTTTCCACGCCCACATCTGCTGCCGAGGCAAGGCGCGCGATAGTCATCTTCGCCATGGCTTGACTCCGTATCATGGTCCGGAGGCTACATAGAGCAGGCAATCACGCGAATCGAGAGAAATTGCCTTATGGATGCTTCCCTTCCCAGAACCGCAACCCTGGTCCGCATGGCGTTGCCCGATCACACCTGTCCTTATGGCCTCAAGGCACGGCACCTGCTGAAAAGCCACGGCTACACGGTCGAAGACCGACTGCTCACCAGCCGTGAAGAGGTGGACGCCTTCAAGGCCGAACAGGGCGTGATGACCACGCCGCAGATTTTCATTGCTGGCCAGCGGGTGGGTGGCCACGACGATCTCAGGCGCTGGCTCGGCCTCAAGGTGCGCGACCCAAAGGCGCTCACCTATCGCCCTGTGATTGCACTGTTCGGCATGGCTGCTGCCATTGCGGCCGCGCTCAGCATGGCCACGATGGGCAGTGTTTTAACAGGCCACGCCGTGGAATGGTTCGTCGGCATCGCCATGTGTATGCTGGCGTATCTGAAGCTGCGTGACGTTGACAGCTTTGCCACCATGTTCCTGAACTATGATCTTCTGGCACGGCGCTGGGTGCCTTATGGCATCGTTTATGCGTGGGCCGAAGCCTTTGCCGGCGTGCTGATGCTGTCGGGCCAATTGCCCTGGCTGGCAGCCGGCGTAGCGCTGTTCATCGGCGGCATTGGCGCGATCAGCGTGTTCAAGGCCGTTTATATCGACAAGCGCGAACTCAAGTGCGCCTGCGTCGGCGGCGACAGTAACGTGCCGCTGGGCTTTGTTTCCCTGTCGGAAAATCTGATCATGATCGCCATGGCAGCCTGGATGCTGTTTGGCGGATGAGGGTATGACACCCACCGCGCGTAAGGCACTGTAAAATGATTGGAGCCGCCCTGATGAACCGCCCGCTTCGTGCGATGTTGACCGTCTTTGCCACGCTGTTGGCAATGCCCGCGATGGCGGCAACCTATGATCTTGTCGTCGAACAGGCGGCAAAGATGATCGTGCCTGGCCGCAGTGACAAGGTGATCACAATTAACGGCACCGTACCCGGCCCGGTGCTACGCTTCCGCGAAGGCGAAGAGGCAGTGGTGCGTGTCACCAACAAACTGGATGCAACCACCTCCATCCACTGGCATGGCCTGCTGGTCGATGGCGCCTATGACGGGGCGCCGGGCTTCAACGGGTTCAACGGCATAGCGCCGGGCACCACCTACACCTATCGCATTCGCATCCGGCAGAGCGGCACCTACTGGTATCACGCCCACAGCGGCGGCCAGGAACAGGCCGGCCAATACGGTGCGCTGCTGATCGCGCCCAGGGGTGAAGATCCGATCAAGGCCGATGCCGAACATGTGATCCTGCTGTCGGATCACACGCAGCAGGACCCCGGGCGGGTGCTGCGCAACCTGAAATCCGATAGCGGCTATTACAACTGGAATAAGCGCACCCTCCCCGAGACCCTGCGCGACGCCAAGAAGTTCGGGATGAAGGCGACACTGGCCGAACGCAAGGCATGGGGCGACATGCGGATGGACGCCACCGATATCGCCGATGTGTCGGGCTACACTATCCTTGCCAACGGCCAACCCACGGCGGCCAAGCCCAGCCTTGCCTTCACGCCTGGACAGCGTGTGCGGCTGCGCTTCATCAACGGCAGCGCCATGAGCTTCATGGATGTGCGCATCCCCGGCGTCGCCATGACCATTGTTGCCGCCGACGGCCGGCCAGTGCAGCCGGTGCAGGTGGACGAGTTCCGCATCGGTGTTGCCGAAACCTATGACGTGATCGTGGAGCCAAGGGCCGGAGCGCACGCGCTATGGGTGGAGACTCTGGACCGCCGCGCCACTTTGCTGGCTGCTTTGACCAGTGATCCGGCGCTGCCGGTCAGTGCGCCGCCGCAGCGGCCCAAGCAGGTGCTGCTGCTCGCCGAGATGGGTCATAGCATGCCGGCGCCGGGCGAAGTCTGCACGGCCGAGCATGCCGCCATGGGGCATTGCCAGCCGACCGGCGTGACGCTGGCGGCTGCCAAGGGGTCCGCTGGCGCGCCAGACCATACGGCGATGGGGCATGGCGCCCCGAAGGCGCCGGCTGTCAAGCCGGCAAGCGATCCTGACTGCGCGCCCGAACACGCCGCAATGGGCCATTGCACGCCCAAAACACCAGCGGTGAAGCCCATGTCAGATCCCGACTGCCCGCCTGAACATGCCGCTATGGGACACTGCACGCCCAAGGCACCCGCACCCAAGCCGGTAACTGACCCGGACTGTCCTCCCGAGCATGCCGCCATGGGCCATTGCACCCCGAAGGCCGCGCCCCGCGTCGGCACCGCCGTGGCGCTGGTTGAAAAGCCGCAGGGCGGCATGCCGTACCCGGTGGTGGATTATGGCTATGGCCAGGATCCAATGGCCGGCATGGATCACAGCCAGATGAAGGGCATGATGGCCATGCCGGTGCTGGGCAAGGAAGGCGACACCGATGGCTCCGGCCGGGTGTTCGGCTGGGCCACCGGCGCGCCCTATGGCGCCCGCGTCCTGTCGATGCGCGACCTGGTGGCGCTGGAGCCGAAGGCCGACGCCGCGCCGCCAACGCGCGAGATTGTCGTGCGGCTGCAGGGCAATATGGAACGCTATATCTGGACGCTGAACGGCCATAAGTTCGGCGAAGGCCCACCCATCGACGTGAAGTTTGGCGAACGGGTGCGCGTGACCTTCGTGAATGAAACCATGATGGCCCACCCGATGCACCTGCACGGCATGTTCTTCGAAGTGGAAAATGGCCAGGCGCCGGGGCTTTTGCCGGAAAAGAACGTGATCGTGGTGGCGCCGGGCCGCACCCAGTCCATCATCCTCACGGCGAACGAAGCCGGCGAATGGCCACTGCACTGTCACCTTCTCTATCACATGAACAGCGGCATGATGCAGAAACTGGTGGTGGCCAACGTGGCGTCCCCGGATGGCAAGCCCGCACCTGTTCACCAGCACAGCGGACACTGAGCCGATGCGGATGATTGCCTGGTTGGCGGCACTGGCTGCCGCCCCCGCGTTCGCCCAGATGCCGCAGGCCGAGGTCCGCAATCCCGACCATGCACACAACGGCGGCGTCAACAATTTCACGCTGGTGGAAGAAGCCGACGTCACCCGTTTTGACGGCAAATGGGTGGCCAACTGGGAGGCCCAGGGTTGGATCGGCACCGATATGGACAAGTTCTGGTGGCGCACCGAGGGCGAGACCAAGGGACCGCGCCTTGAACAGAGCGAGTTCCAGGCGCTCTACAGCCGCAACATCGCCATGTTCTTCGATGCGCAAGTGGGCCTGCGCCACGATATCGCGCCCGATGCCCGCACCTATGCCGTGGTCGGCGTGCAGGGCCTGGCGCCGCTGTTCTTCGAAACCGAAGCGCACGCCTTTTTCGGCTTCAAGGGCGATGTGCTGTTCCGCCTGCGCCAGTCATTCGACCTCAGGATGACCAACCGGCTGGTGGTGCAGCCTTTGTTTGAAACCGATATATACGCCACCCGCGTGCCGGAACGGCTGATCGCACCGGGTCCTGCGATCATCGAAGCTGGCGTGCTGACACGGTATGAAATCACCCGCCGGGTTGCGCCCTACGTGGCCGTGATGTTCGAACGGCGACTGGGCGAATCCAGCCGATTGGCCCGCGCGGCGGGGGAAAATCCCGGCGGCTGGTCAATCCGCACCGGTGTGCGCTTCTGGCTGTGATCAAAAGCCTTGCCTGTCCTACCAATTTGACCTGGCCGATCGGTGATGGACGGTTCACCGGCGAGACCAAAGCAACGTTTGCAATCAACGGATGGGAGCAGAAATTGATCTGGCCCCCGTTTCACCGGACGGGTTCAAGCGGTTGCAGAAACCAGTGCGCGATGCTCGCGCGGTGAACGCATTTTGAGCCCTGAGTGCGGGTGATTGTCGTTGTAGTCCTCGATCCACCCGGCCAGCGATGTCAACGCGGTGGGTGCATCGGGTAGCGGGGAGACGCGGACGTAATCGCGTTTGAGGGTATGCACGAAGGCCTCCGAGATGCCGTTGGACTGCGGGCTGCGGACGGGGGTGAAGCAGGGCTTGAGGCCGAGCTGCCGGGCAAAGGTGCGGGTTTCGCGGGCGGTATAGGCCGAGCCGTTATCAGAGAGCATCTCGACCGACGTGACCGCACGCATGCCACCGAAGCGGGTTTCTACGGCTTCCAGCATGATGTCGCGCACGTCCGAGCCGCTGATGCCGGCATTGGCGACCGCGCGCCAGGCGATGATCTCGCGGTCATGGGCGTCGATGATGAAGGCGCCGCGCACGACCTCGCCGTTCCAGCAGGTAAACTCGAACCCATCCGAGCACCAGCGCAGGTTCGAGCGGATCGTCACCACGACGCCGTCATGGCCATAGTCGGCCCGCTCGGTGTAGCGTCGCGCTAGCAACAGGCGGTCCGCCGCCATGATCCGATAGACCCTTTTGTGATTGACCGGCGCCAGTCCTTCGGCGCGCCGCTGTCGATTGAGGACCGCCGCGATGCGGCGGTAGCCGTATGTTGGCCGCTGCGCGGCGATCTGGCGGATGCGGAGCAGCAGGTCCGCATCCTGGGCCTTGGCGTACGGCCCGCGCATCCTGGTGCTGCCGGCCAGGCGGTCGTATACCGTCGAGCGACCGACGCCGAGCGTCTTGGCGACCAGGCTCACCGGATAGTCCCCGGCAGCGGCGAGTGCATGAGCAAGCTCGCTTTTTTTGGGCGCGAGCGCTCCAGCGCCTCCTTCAGGATCTCGACCTCCAGCGTCTTGCGGCCGAGCTGGCGCTCCAGTTCGCGGATGCGGGTCTCCATCTCGCGGACCTGCCGGTTGCTGGTCACGTCGTCGTCGCCGGCAACCGCCACGCTCCCGCCCTCCAGCATCAGCCGCCGCCAGCGGTACAGCAGGTTGGGCGCGACACCGTTGCGGCGCGCCACCACCGATATACTCTCGCGACCGTCGAGCGTTTCCTCGACGATCCTCAGCTTCTCAGGCGTACTCCAGTGACGGCGACGACCGCCGTCGGTGATGATCTCGGACACGGACATAAGCCTATGCTCAGGGGATAGCCCCAAGCCTCCTTCTTAGGCTTGAACCCGTCCGGTCGAAATGGGGGCCAGTTCAAAAATGAAGAAATTCACGTCAGCCTTGATCGCTCTGGGATTTGCCGCCTTCAGCCAGCCAGGGTTGGCACAGGGAGCAACCGCTGGTGTGTCCGAAGCAGCTCGTCCGGCTGCTGCAATCGTTGAAGCTTTCCATGCCGCACTTGTCCGCGGTGACGCCGCTGCGGCGCGCGCACTGCTGGCCGATAATGTGCTGATTTTCGAAGCCGGATCGGTTGAGCGCTCGGCCGCTGAATATGGCGGCCATCACATGCCCGGTGACATGGCGTTCGCCAGGGCTGTGCCAAGCATCGTCACAAACCGATCTGGCGACAGCGACGGAAACACGGCCTGGATCGCGAGCGAAGGGCGCACCACCGGCAACTACAAGGGCAAGCCGGTTGATCGACTGTCAACGGAAACCATGGTGCTGGTCCGAATGGGCGATGCCTGGCGTATTCGACACATCCATTGGTCATCCCGCGCCGCCAAAAAGTGAAGCCGCCGGTCAATCCGCACCAGGTGGCGCATGCGCCGCCGATGCCAGATCCGGACACAGCCGCGACAGGTGAGCGCGGGCGCGGGCAATCCTTGTCTCCACGGCCTTGCGGCTGATCCCCAGCACATCGGCGGCTTCGGCATAGCTCAACCCGTCAATGGCCGTAAGCACCAATGGTTCGCACAAGTGGGCGGGAACCTCGGCCAATGCCGCAGCCACACGCTGCACATCGCGTGCCGCTGCAACCTGCTGATCGGCGAGCGGAGCGGGATCAGCTTGCAGTGCTGCGGTGTCCACCGGCAGAAATGCGCGGATGACCCGCCGAACACGTTCCCGCCTGCGCCAGTCCCGCGCCTTGTTGATGGCGATGCGCGTGGCCCACGCCAGAAACGGCCGCTGTGGATCAAGGCGGTCGATTGACCGCCACATCGCCACGAAACTGTCCTGCAGCACCTCGAGCGCAGCGTCCTCGTCGCTGACCAGCCGGCGGATGATACGGAACAGCCGATCCTTGTGGCGCCGCATCAGGCCGGTGAACGCGCGCTCGCTGCCGCCCGCAGCGGCAGCGGCCAGCGCACGTTCGTCAATATCGGTCATTGCACCGGGGCTGTGAGCGATTCTGCGACAATCTTGTCGAACCGGCTGCGCTGGCCGGCATCCAGTTCGCGGCGCATGGCAAACACATGCTCAAGGCTGGCTTTCTGATAGGCACCCATGGCGACATGAATATCGTCCACCGCTGTTGCCACGCCCGGCCCATAGCGTCCCTCGCTGGCCATGGCAGCGGCGAGCCGGCGGTTGGCCGCGCGCATCGCCGCCTCATGCTGCGCCCGTTCACCCGCAAAGTTGCGTTCCAGTTGGTGGATGCGTTGGTCCTGCGTGGCCGTAAGGTTCAGTTCACTGTGCAGACGCTCGTGCAGGGATGGTGCTGCGGCCGCCGTTGGCTGCCACTGCCGGGACAACAGAGCGCCGCCAAGGCCGGCCAACAACGATAGGACGACAATCGCTGCAACACGCAGCCACCGCGCCTGCATCAGCTCGCCACCAGAAGCGTTGACGGCAGCAGGGTCGGGCGCACCGAAAGTGCATCCATATCTGCCACCGCCACACGACCACCTGGCTGCATACCGGTCATCACGCCGACCAGCATGGCGGCAGCCATGGCTGTGGCCGGTATGGGCCAGCTCCAGGCCGGCTCACTGGCGGCGGAAACGCGGTGCCAGAGTTGCGCCTCGATCACCGCCAATCGCGGCGGCGAAGGCTGGCGCGCCAGTTCGCGCAGGGCCTCTTCAATCGATGTCATAGCAACTCTCCCACACCTCAACCCGGATCAGGCGCCAGCAGGCCCAGCCAGGCCACCAATGCCAGGATAAATATGCCGAAGGCCAGTTCCAGCGCCACGCTGCGACTGATCCACTGCACCGCTTGCGCCTGCCCGGCTGCGAGGCCGGGCGCAAGGCGGATGCGGTTGACCGCCGCAAGCCCTAGCATGGCCACAAACACCACCAGCTTGAGCGCCAGCAACCACCCCCACGGCGACTGGAAAGCCGATGCCGGCAGGGGCCATCCGGCAATCATCAAAAGTGCCACGCTACCTGTCAGAGCCAGCGTGGCGACCACCATTGTTCCGACGCCATGAAACCGCATCAGGAAAGCAACCAAGGTACCTCGATCGATCTCCGATGTCTGTGCTCGGGTAGACATCACCAGAAACATTACCAACGCGCCAAGCCAGATTCCGGCAGCCAGTAGGTGCAACGCAGTAGCCAGCAGGTGACCAAGCCCAGCCCGCCCTTCGGTGGCACCGGCATGGCCCTGCCAGGCAAGGCAGACCAACGCCACGCCGGACAACATAAGCGCAATCCGACCGCGACCGGGGCGGATCGCCATCACAGCAATGGTGGCCAGCAGCGCCGCGATCCGGGCACCGAAAGCATTGCCCAATCCCGGCAAAGACAAAATGGTGGCAACCTCTGCCAGCCCCACTTCGGCCAATCCCAAGCCGTGCATCCGTGCGGCAAGTTCAACCAGCCCAATACCGCTGAGCAGCAACGCGAATGCCGCCATGGCGGTAATGACTTGGCGGCCGGCAAGTCGCGTGGGCGCGGGTGAATATTGCCGAAACGCAAGAAGACCAAACATCAGGCTGAGCACCACATAAAGCGCGAAGCGCAGCAACACAGCCAGCGGATCAGTCAGCACGGCAATGTCATCGAACGGTGAAGTGCACGGTTCCGGTGACGCGGTGGGTATCACCCGCAACCCCATACCATTCCACAGTGTAGCTGCCCGAGGTCAGCGGCTTTACCGGCACAATCTTCATGGATTTGCCATCAGGATCGAAGTTCACCGTAATCGAGCTCACTGGCTGGGCATCACCCCGGACCAACTTGGCACCCGACATCTTGCTGAAAAGCTTCTCGGAAAAGGCCAGCTTAATCTCCCCTGGCGCAACCACTGCGTCGCCGTCAGCAGGCGTAGAAGCAAGCAGCTTGGGGTGAGCGGCGGCCGGCATGGCGAAGAAAACCAAGGCCAAGGCAGCAAGGGCGATTCGAACCATTTCTTAGACTCCGTTTGCGAAAAGTGAGCATGCAATCTGGCGTTGGCGCCCATCTGCGTTTGGGTCGCTAGCTGTTACGCAGGCGCTGCTGCGCACCCTCGAACCAGGAGGATAATTTCCAAGTTTTCAGCAGCCGCCACGTCAAGCATGACACGCGTGCAAAGCGAACCCCATCAAACAGAGCCCGAGCAATCAACGCGCGCCCTCTTAAGACCTTCCTATCAACACTGCTGTAGGATCTCACATGTGCAAGCCGTGGCGAAAATTATAGCCGAAACTACGCTGTAGCCGCCTATTGTATCCCTCACTCCCACTCGATCGTTCAGATACACCATAAAACGTTGTTTTGATTTGTTTTATTTTCGTTATTGACGGTCCGGCCCGCCCCAAGGCCCGTCATTTGACCACCCTGTTGAAATTATTGATGAAATCGGCGCGAAAATTTTTTCGCGTTTCCAGCATCTATCGACATCTTTCCTGCCTTTGAAGCCGATCTCGATTGCGAGACCTTCCCCCACGAACAACCAGAAAAGTACCGTCACCAACCTCCTTCGGCAACCGGCCAGGCCCAATCCCTGTTCGTCAGAGGATCGGGAACCAAGTTCATACGCCGGTTCCCAGACGGCCGTCGCCAACCGGGGGTTTGTGGGATCGACTTTCCCGTTCGGGAAATTATCATCACAAATTGCGCTCAGTCGATCTGAGTTTCCCGAGCGGGAAATTCCGTACCTTTGACCTTCAAGCCAGCCTCCTCTTAGGTTGGCGAGAAAATTCTTGTGGCTGAGCGTGATTTCCGCGCGCTCTTGAGGACTGCCAAAGTGCCGACATCCGATCCGCCGACGTTTGCCCCCCAGCTCGCGGAGTCTGACACGCAGGGCGGGACGTCCGGGCCAATGGGCACTCATTTCATGACCGAAGACTCCTCCCATCCTCCGCCAAGGCTTCGGAACAGGAAGACTTGACGCTGCGCGAGCCTGCGGGCGGAGAGGGCAGCCTGGAGTTCGGTATCGAACGCAGTGCGGCGGGTATCGAGCGCAAGTAGCGGATGAGCATCGCCGATGGTCACCCGAGCATCGGCACGGCGAGCAGCGGCGCGCGCGTCGACATTGGCAGCCGCCAGCGACTGATTGGCCCGGCGTTCGGCATCCAGATCCGCCAGGGCGCTTTCCACTTCCCGCAAGGCTCGCAGCCAGGTGGCATCATATTGCGCCAATGCGCCATCCTGATTGGCCTTGGCCAGCGCGATGCGGGCCTTGATGCGAGCGGGGTTGATGAACGACCAGCTGATCAACGGAGTGATGAAGGCGTCGAGTGCGCCAGCGATCAGGCCACCCGACGCGCCTAGGCTGACCCGCGGATACATTTCGGCAGTAGCGACTTTCACGCGGGCACCGGCAGCGGCCAGCCGTCGTTCGGCCTCGCGAATGTCGGGCCGCCTCGCCAGCAGCCCGGCGCCGTCGCCTGCCGGCAGTGCCCCGGCGATGGACGGCGGGCGCTGGCACTGAAATTGCACGGCCTCAGCGGGGGGCAGGCCTTCCAGATTGGCCAACATGTAACGGGCGCGCTGGGCGTCGGCCTCAAACGCCGGCAGGCCAGCTTCCAGCCGGCCCAGCAACTGGCGGGCCTGGGCCAGTTCCAACGGTGACACCTCGCCGGCCTGCAACTGGCGCTGCACCGTTTCCACCTGGCGGCGCTGCAGGTCAATCTGCCGGCTAGCGACACTGGCCAGTTCACCGGCCCAGCAGAGATCGAGATACGCACCCACCGTATCGGCCACAATCGCAAGCCGCACGCCATCACGTGCAGCCGCAGCGGCCTCGGCGTCGGCGCTGGCGGCCGATGACTGGTTGCGCAACCGCCCAAACAGATCGACCTCCCACGCCACCTCCGCTCCCAGTTCGAAGCTGGATTTCGGCACGCCGATGGTACTGGGCTGATTCACGCCGCGCGTCGTTGGGCTGGCACCGCTTTCCAGCGCCACGTCTGGCGTGCGGTTGGCACCGGCTGCCCGCGCATTGGCCCTGGCCGCGTCGAGCGTGGCCACCGCGATGCGCAGATCGCGGTTGGCGGCCAGCGCGCGGGCGACATGATCATTCAGGGCTTCGTCGCCATAGAGCCGCCACCATTGCGAAGCAGCGGCAGCCGCATCAGGGGCGCCAATGAACGAACCGGTGGCGGCGGCTGGCGGCGGCGGGGCCGCATTGGGCGGCGGCTTGGCCACGCACCCCGCCAGCAGCGCCGCTATCAACAGAGCGCGTTTCATGGCTGACGCTCCTTGCCGAACCGCAGGTAGAGCGCGGGCATCCAGAGCAAGTTGAGCATGGTGGAGCTGAACAGCCCGCCCAGGATCACCAGCGCCATTGGATATTCGATCTCGTGGCCCGGCACATTGCCGCGCACCACCAGCGGCAGCAGAGCCAATGCCGCCGTGCCCGCCGTCATCAGGATCGGCACCAGCCGTTCGGCCGCGCCGCGCTGCACCAGCCCCAGCCCGAACGCTTCGCCCTCTTCCCGTTCCAGATGGCGGAAATGACTGAGCAGCATGATGCCGTTGCGCGCCGAGATGCCGAGCACGGTGACAAAGCCGACCAGTGCTCCCATCGACAGCACCCCGCCGCCCAACGCCGCTGCCGCGACGCCGCCGACCAGCGCGAACGGCAGGCTGAGCGCGACCAGCCCGACAATGCGCCCCGACCGGAACTCCAGCCACACTAGGAACAATATGCCGACCAGGCAGGCCAGCGAGAGCAGGCCAAGCTGCTGCCGCGATTCCTTCAGCGCCTGCCATTCGCCGAGGAACTGCGGGTAATAGCCGGCGGGCATGGCCATAGCCTTCACCTTGGCTTCCACCGCCTGCGCCACGCTGGCCAGATCGGCGCCATCGGCGATGTTCATAGTGACATCGATGCGGCGGGAGCCGGCCTCGCGCTTGATCTCATTCGCCGCTGGGACCACCGCCACGCCGGCCAGATCGCCGAGCCGCAGCGTCGATCCGGCCTGGCCGGGGGCCGGTGCCGGCCCAGGCACGATCAGCCGCCGGAGCGCGCCCAGATCGCTGCGCGCTTCCGGCACCGCCCACACGGCCACCTCGAAGCTCTTCTGGTCGCGATAGATTTCGCCCACCCGCGTGCCGCCAATGAGCGTCGCCGCCGTCCGCCGCACATCGCCGGCCGTCACTCCGGCCAAAGCCATCGCGTCGGGACGCGGCGCGATCTGGATCTGCGGGATCAGGCTCTGCTGCTCCACCTTCAGATCCTTGATGCCGTCGGTGCCGTCTAAACCGGCGCGCACCTGTTCGGCGAGGCTGCGCAGTTGCGCCAGATCCGGCCCATAAAGCCGCACCACTACCGTTGCGCCCGCGCCGGTGAGCACTTCCTTGATGCGCTCGCGCAAATAGGTGAGCACGTCACGCTGCAGGCCGGGATAGCCGGCGATGGCGGTTTCGATGCGTTTCACCGTGGCATCATAATCGGCGGTTTCATCCAGGCTGATCCACAGCTCGGTGAAATTGGGGCCATAGACTTCATCGCCCTGCTCGGCCCGGCCGATGTGCGAACCGAAATTGCGCACGCCGGGAATGGCGGTGAGTTCCTTCGAGGCGCGGATGGTGATGCGGTCCATCGCCTCGATCCCGGTGCCGGGCTTTTCAACGAAGTGCATCAGGAAATCGGTTTCGCGGAAGTCCGGCAGGAATTGCTGGCGCAAGAGGCCGATGCCGGCCACCGACAACAGGATGCCGCCGGCTACTGTGGCGATGGCAATGCCGCTGCGAGGCGCCAGTCGCGCCAACAGGCGGATATAATACTGCCGCAGGCCCAACACCCAGCGCGGCTCTGACTGTTCCGCCGCGCCCGGCAGGAGCAACAGGCACATCGCCGGGGTGACGGTGAGCGCCACCAGCAGCGACGCGCCAATGGCCGCGATATAGGCCGTGGCCAGCGGCCGGAAGAAACTGCCCGACACGCCGCCCAAGAAGAACACCGGCAGGAATACCAGCATCACGATGGCGCTAGCGAACACCACGGCGCTGCGCACCTCCAGGCTGGCGGCCAGTACAACGGCAAGCGCCGGACGCGGTGCCGGGCGCTCGGCCTCCAGCCGCAGTCGCCGCCCGATATTTTCCACATCGATGATCGCATCATCGACGATTTCGCCCAGCGCGATCACCAGCCCGGCGATCACCATCGTGTTCATGCCCACGCCAAAGGCCGTCAGCACCAGCACCGCGCCCACCAGCGACAGCGGAATCGCCGTCATGCTGATCAGCGCCGTGCGCCAGTTGCGCGTGAACAGGATCAGCACGGCTGCTACCAGCGCAATGCCGATCCACATTGCCTCGCCCAGATTGGCCAAGGCGCGCTCAATGAAGGTGGCAGGCCGGAAGATGCTGCCATCGACGTTGAGGCCCTTCAGGCCGGGGCGCAGTTCGGCCAGCGCCTTGTCCACCCCGCGTGTCACCTCCAGCGTGTTGGCGCCCAACTGCTTTTCCACGATCAGCAACAGGCCGGGCCGGCCGTTGATGATGGCGTTGCCGATCGGCTGGGCATAGCCTTCGGTCACCTGCGCCACGTCGCCAATCCGCACCGGCGCGCCGCCCACGCTGCGGATGACCGCGCTTGCCAGATCAGCAGCGTTCCTCACACCCACCACCTGGCGCACCGCCAGCCGCTGATTGGGACTGTCCACAAAACCACCGCCGGCGATCACCACGGCATCGCCCGCTGCGCGCTGAACGTCGGCAACGGTCACACCGGCCGCCGCCAGCCGCGCGGGGTCGACCAGCACCTGCAACTGGCGGTCACGCGCGCCCCACATGGCGACGTTGGCGACGCCCGGCACCGCCATCAGGCGCGGCCGGATCGTCCAGCGCGCGGCTTCCGTCATGGTCATCTGATCCATTGTGTCAGACCACAAACCGATCTTCATCGCCCGGCTGGTGGCCGAAAGTGGTGCCAGCATCACCGGCGGCCGCACTGCCGCAGGAAGCCTGGTGGTGACGGTGGCCAGCCGTTCCTGCACCATCTGGCGGGTGCGCATGGGATCGGCGGCGCGGTCCATCACCAACACAACAGATGAAAGCCCCAGCACCGATTTGGATCGCAGCGTGGCCAGCCCCGGCACGCCGTTCACAGCCGTCTCGATCGGCACCGTCACCAGCGCCTCGACATCCTCGGTGGCCAATCCCGGCGCTTCGGTCTGCACCTCGACGATGGGCGGCGCGAACTCCGGGAACACGTCGAATTTGGCGTTCAATGCGGCGCGCACGCCGAAAACGGTCAGCACCAGCGCCAGCGCCAGCACCAGCGCCCGCTGGCGCAGTGACGAACCGATGAGCGCGGCCAGCATCACTTGGTGCCGAATTCGGTGCCGAACAGTTCGGCGGCACCGGTGGTCACCACCTTGGCCCCGGCATCCAGCCCGCGCGCCAGCACGGCCCGGCCTGCCGTGATGCGAGCTACCTCCACGCGGCGCCGTTCATAGCTGCGCGGTGCGGTTTCCACATAAACCCATTCGCCGCCATTGATATCGGTGAGGATCGCCGACGCCGGCACGTCCAGCGCCGTCGCAGCCGAAACCGCGCTCCGATCAGCCAGATCAACCAGCACCCGTTCGCCAACCCTGAAATTCGCGCGCCCTGCTGGCGCATAGTAAAGGTCGACACTGGCCGCCCCCGGCGTCGCGGTGGCCGGCCCGCGCACTGGTCTCGCCATGATGCTGGCCGTGCCGCCAACCGGCCGGATCGACACGGCCGCCGCGCGGTTGACCCGCGCCAGATCTGCTGCCGGCACAGACGCGCGCACCCACAGCGCGCCACCGTCAGCCAGATCGGCAACTGACGCGCCCAGTGCTTGACGCTGGGCGGTGGCGGCGGCCAGCGCGGCCCTGGCAGCAGCCACCTGCTGCGTGGCTTCATCCCGTGCGCGAATACTGCCGGCCTCGGCGTCGACCAGGCTGCTGGCGCGCCTGAGATTGGCTTCGGCCAGTTTCAGATCGGCGCTGCTGCGGGCTACCTCGGCTTCGCGCTGCGCCTGGCTGCCGGCAAGGCCCGCCAGATCGGCACCGGCCGCCACCGGCAGGCCACCGGCGCGCGGCGCAGCGACGATTTCGCCCGGCACAGTGCGCGACATGGCAAGCCCATTCGCCTTGCTCACCACCTGCGTTGCCAGCCCCAGCCGCTGCACGGCCTCGGGCGTCAGGGTCAGCCGCATCAGCTCGGTTTCGTGGCCGATGGCCTCCACCTTGGCCGGCGGCGACGGCTTGTCGGCCGACGTCTGCCCGCAGGCGGCAAGGCCAAGTGCAAACATCAGGGCAAGGCGGGAAGCGTAGGATGGAACCGGCATGCACACCCCCCTAGCAGCCAAGGCTGACGTTACACTGACGGGCTGTGCGCTGGGCCAGCCGGCTGCTATTCCGTAGGCCATGCACATCCTGCTGGTCGAAGACGAAACGGACCTGCGCGTGCTGGCCGCCAGCGGCCTGCAGCGGCGCGGATTCGTGGTCGATGCTGTCGCCACGCTGGCCGCAGCCCATGATTGTCTGGAAGTGGCACGCTTCGATGCCGCCATCGTCGATCGCCGCCTGCCCGATGGCGAAGGCCTTGGCCTGCTTTCGACGCTGGCGCGCTATGGCGTGCCAGCGCTGGTTGCGACCGCCTACGGCGACGTCGAGGATCGCATCGCCGGGCTTGACGCTGGCGCTGATGATTATGTCGTGAAGCCCTATGATCTGGATGAACTGGCAGCCCGCCTGCGCGCCCTGCTACGCCGCCCCGGCCAACGTCAACCGCCCGTTCTGACCCGCGGCGCCCTGCGGCTCGAAACCGGCTCAGGGCAGGCCTGGCTGTCTGATGAGCCGCTTGATCTGGGCCGCCGTGAATTCGCGCTCCTCCGCTTGCTGCTGGAAGCGATGCCCAGCGTCGTTATCCGCGATGTCGTGCAGGACAGGCTCTACACCCTCGACGAAGCCGTCAGCCCCAATGCGCTGGAAGCCATCGTTTCACGGCTGCGCAAACGGTTGGCGCCCGGCGGATTCCTGATTGAGAACCGGCGCGGCATCGGTTGGCGAATGGTGATGGCGGGGGCAAGCGCGTGAGCTCGCTGCGCCGCCGTATCGGACTGTCAATCGGGGCCATCATCCTGGTGGCGGCTATCGTGACTCTGGGCTTTGTCGCCATCGAACTGAAAGAGATCGAGGCTGGCGACACGCTCGACCCCGCCCATGTCGAGTATGCCGAACTGCTGCTGGTTCTGCTGCCGTTCGCCGTGATCGCACCGCTGGCCGGGGTGCTGGTAGCGGGCTGGAGCCTGCGACCGCTGTCAAATACGGTCCAGCAATTGCAGCACATTGGGCCTGGCCAGCCTGACATGCGGCTTGATCCCGCCGGTCTGCCAGAAGAGGTCCGGCCCTTCGTGCTGGCAACCAACCAGGCGCTTGACCGGCTTGCCGACGCCTATCTGAACGAACGCCGTCTCGCCGCCGACGCCGCCCACGCGCTGCGCACGCCGTTGGCCACAGCCCGATTGCGCCTCGACCAGGCCAGCGCCGGCAGCCCGGTGGACATCGCGGGCCTGTCGGCAGACCTTGACCGGATGCAGCGTTCGATCAGCCAGCTGCTGGCCATGGCCCGGCTTGATGCCGTGCGCGCGGCCGGTGCCGACACGCAGGTGATCGATGCGGCCCGGCTGTGCCGGGAGATCGCGGCCGAGTTTCTGCCCCTGGCAGACCAGTTGGACCGCAACTTCGTGGTTGAAGCGGAGCCATCGGCAACGGTGCTGGCCCCCGATCTTGACGAGGCATTGCGCAATCTGGTGAGCAACGCCCTGCACCACGGGCGCGGAGCCATCACCATCGCCCTCACCACCAATGAGCAAAGCGTGACCATCAGCGTCGCCGACGAAGGCCCTGGCGTGCCCGAAGTTGACCGTGAACGGATGCGCGAACGATTTGCCAAAGGCGAAAAATCCAACGGCTCAGGGCTCGGGCTGGCGATAGCCGGCACTATTGTCGCACGCGCAGGAGGCACGCTTGTCTGGGACGAAAATGCGCGGTTCGTTATGCACCTGCGTCTCGCGACAGCAGCAGGCGGAAGCGATTAATCGACTTCAGGCTGTTGCAGCTTAAAGTCAGTCGATTCGAGGTGGAATCGCCGGCTTTTTAGGCTCGAGACTGCCAAGCATTTTTGGTTCTCGAAGGTGATGGATTTTGCCGCGTTTTGGCGAAATGAGGCTGTTGGGCACTTGAGCGATTTCCCTGCACGGAACTCAAGACAACCATCACGCAGCCCTGACGCGATTCTGTTGCCGACCGAGATCGATGCTCCCATCGCCGGTGCGGATACTGGAGGTGATCAGCTGCCCATCGCGCAGATAATGTGGCTTCTTGAGCTGGCCCTTCATGAACATCGCGAAGCGCTTCGCCGGAGACAGGAAGCCAGCGATGGCCTGGACCAGCGGCGGCGGCGGATGCAGAGCAACCCCGCCCGGCGTACCGGTGGCGATGAGGTCACCGGGGGAAAGATCCATGATGCGGGTCAGTTCTGCCAGCGTCTCGGCCGGCTTGAAGATCATGTCGCCGGCCAGGCTGCGCTGCCGTTCCTCGCCGTCCACGGCCAGTATCAGTTCCAGTTCGCGCCAACGCGCCAGTTCGGCCGGCGTGGGGAGCACCAGAAACGGGCCTACGGGGCCGAACGTGCGATAGCTTTTCGATTTATGGAACTGCATGTGGCTGATCTGCACGTCCCGCGCCGTCACGTCGTTGACGATGACGAGTCCGCCGATCCAGTCGGCAAGATTGGCCTCGCTGATCATTTGCGGCCGGTCCCAGCCGCGCTTCAGCACCAGACCAAGTTCGATCTCATAATCCAGCAGCTTCACGTGGGAAGGGCGGATGATGTCGGCATCGGCCGGCACGATGCAGGAAGACGCCTTGGTGAAGATGACGTTGTTGACGATCGCCGCCGGATCACCGCCCACTTCCTTCACATGGCTGGCATAGTTGGTGGCCTGGCACACGAACCGCGCGTCCTGCGTGACCGGGCTCAAAACGCGATCGGCCGTGACCAGTTCGCCGGTTGCCATCGCCGCCGCGGCATCGTCTGGCCCGCCCTGTTCGAAGAAGGCGCGGGTGGTGAGATAGTTGCCAGACAGGCGACGCAGGCCCTTGGGACCGTCCACGGCCCAGAGAATCTGGCCGGCAGCTTCGATGCGGGCAACATTCAACGGCATGACAGGTTCCTCAATTCATCCAGGAGCGCGACGGCGCGCTGATTGCGCCCAGCAGGCGGCGCAGGCGGGCGACATCCAGTTCCGGGCTGGCGCGGATGTTTCGGATGGCAGTGGCGATCAGGGCGGGCGTGATTTTCGGCTTCTCAAAATCGGCTGGCACTGGTGGACCCCACTGGTAGAGGCTGCTCGACGTCAGTCGGCTATAGCCGGTGGGCAAGTCGGCGCTCAGCAGGTCGCCATCGGCATAATGCTCCAGCTTGTCGCCGTGCGGATCGCGCCAGTAATCAAAGATCTGGCTGCCAAGCACATGACGACCCAGGCCCCAGGCATGGCGCCAGCCCTTCGACAGCAGCCATTCCTGGCCCAACGCCACGTCGTCCAGATCAATCACTTCAAACGCGGCATGGCTGAAACCGTTGGCAACATTCTGCGCTACCACCACCGTGTGGTGATCGGCGGGATCATCACCGCGGTCACAGCGCATAAAAGCCAGCGCGGCATCATCGGCGGAAAGGCACTGCACGTCAGATGGGATCAATCCGAACGTCTCTATGTACCAACGCGCGGTGGCGAAGAAGTTGACCGCGCCCAACACGCAATGTCCGGCGCGCAGCACGGTGGCTGGTTGCAAGGGCGCGCGGGCGAAATCGTTGACGCGCTCCAGCCGCTGCGGCGTGTTGGCGGGGGTTGCGCTGCGCACCGGGTCTTCCCCGATAGTCGCTTGCCCGGCAACCGCCCACACTTGGAACCCGGCCGGATCGGTGAGGCGTACGTGGCGGCCACCGCCGGGCAGGTCGAGCGGTTCGATGGCTGAAGCACCGGGCAGTCGGGCAAGCGCTTCCAGATCTGCCTCACTGCGCACGCGCAACGCCAGGCCGATGAAGCCCGGCTTTTTTGTCTGCACCGTAACGTGGGCTGGGCCGGGGCCGCGGGCGGCCCGCATCACCAGCCGGTCAGGCCGGCGCTCGACGCGTTTCAGACCGAAATCGACGAGGAAACGCTCCATTATGTCAAGGTCGGGCCGGCCGAACATCACAAAGGCAAGGTCCTGCGCCTTTGCCACCGGATTCTCGGCGCGGGCCAAGCGGGGATCGGCGGCGGGGGTGATCATGGTCGGGGCTCCGGCATTCAGGGCGAGGGCGCCGCGAAGCCAACCCAGGCGCGGCGTGGCGGCATCGTCGCTGAGGACATCGGCGATGAAGCGATCGGGGCGCACGATGGCGATGCGGCGCTGCCCCACCTGCTTGGCCAGTGCCGCATGATCGGCCATCACCAGCTGCGCGCCAAGTTGTTCCAGCAGCGCAAGATCATCGCGGTGCAGGCCGGTGGCGGGATCAACGCCCACGCCAACTGCTGCCCAGCCGGGGCCAGTGATTTCGTCCAGCAACTGCTCACCGATGCGTGGCTGCACCAGCATGCGGCCGGCCGCGCGCGCCGAGGAACAGACGGCACCATCAGCAAGGCGCGGGCGCGGGAGCATCCCGCCCCTGTCGACATGATCGACATGGCCCGGCACGAGCTGCATCGCCGCCATCGACAGATCGCGCATGGTGGCGCGCCAGCGAGCGGTGGGCATGATGGTGCCGCCCAATTTTATGGCAAAGTCCGTCATCGCCTTCACATGTGGGCGGCGTTCGGTCTCATAACTGTCGAGCAGCGCGTCGTCCGCAATGCCGCGCCGGACGAGATCCAGCTTCCAGGCCAGATTCTGCGCATCGCGCAGACCGCCGTTCAGGCCCTGCCCGGCAAAGGGCGGGTTCACGTGCGCGGCATCGCCGGCCAGCAGCACGCGCCGGTGGCGAAAGCGATCGGCATAGCGGGCGTGGAAGGTGTAGACGGCGGCCCGTTCGATGATCGAGCGGTCGTTCGGCGCATAGCCGGCGATCAGGCGGCGCACCGTCTCCTCGCGCTCAAGCTCGGCGCTGGTCTCGCCCGGCATTTGCAGAAATTCCCAGCGCCGCCGCCCGCGCGACACCGGCAGTGTCAGTGCCGGACGGGCGGGATCGCAGAAGAACTGCATCTCGCGCACGCCGTAACCTTCATCGATGCAATCGACGACCAGCCATTTTTCCGCAAACGTATCGCCCCCGAACCCGATGCCGGCGGCATCGCGCACGAAACTCTGCCCGCCGTCGCAGCCGATCAGATAGTCCGCCTCGGCAAGGTGGCGCTCGCTATCCGCTGTCGTGTAGGCCACCCGCACGCCGCCCACATCCTGGCTCAGGCCAGTAACGGCGGCACCCATGCGCAGTTCGACATGAGGAATCCGTGCCAGCCCATCGCGCAGCACGGCTTCCAATTCGGGCTGGTAAAAGCTGCCCAACTGGCTGTGCCCATAGGGCTGTTCGGGCCGCGACATGCGCATCAATTCGCGGCCATTGCCGTTGAAATAGACCACCGGCACGTCGCGTTCGAGCGTCGGCTCCAACGGTTCGAGCAAACCGATTTTCTGGAACAGGCGCAGAGTCTCGGCGTCATAGGCGATGGCGCGCGGCACGGTGAACGGCTCGGTACGGCGTTCCAGCACCAGAATGCGCGCGCCCGACAGACCCAGCAGATTGGCAAGCATCAGCCCAACCGGGCCGGCACCGACGATGATGGCAAAGGGCCGGCTCATGCGCTCACCCTTCCAGCTGGTCGAAGCGGACGGCACTGCCATCCAGCGGAATGGTGATGAGCATGCCATCCCGCCCCACGGTGACGCCGCTGCTCCGCACATCCGATACGCCGCGCAGCCAGGGGGTTTTCAACAGGCCGAACACCAGCGGCGGCGCCACATGGGTGTAGACCAGTTCGCGCACGCCGGCCTGGTTGGCCAGCCGCGCCGCCTCCACCGGGTTGATGTGGTATCGGCTGGTGTCCTTCAGTACGCTGGCCAGAGTGGTCTGGCCGATAGCGGCGGCTTCGCTCGCCATGATGTCTTGCAGGTGATGAGCCTGCGCCTCGCTCACCAGCACGTCAGCGCCCTTGGCAGCGCGGGTGAGGCCGGGGTTGAACACCGTGTCGCCGGTGATGACCACCGACCGGCCCTTGTAGGTGAAGCGATAGGCAAAGGCCGGGGCCACCGGTCGATGGTCGGTCTCGATGGCGGTGACCGTCACGCCGCCTTGGTTGTACACCACCTGCGTGCGCCCGGATGGCACATCGCCGGGCTGCACGAAATCGGCCGGGTGGGCGATCATCACGGCCGCGTCCAGCGGCAGCAGTCCCTTTCCATGGCTGTGGTGGGCGTTGCGATACTGCCGGTCGAAGCCATAGGCGGCATTGAAGCCAGCCACCACCTCGGTCAGGCCAGCAGGGCCATAGACGTCCAATGGGCGGGTACGGCCCTGCGCCCAGCCCTGCATGTTGATCTCGCCCAGTTCGCCGATGTGATCGCTGTGGAAATGGGTTAGGAACACCGCTGCGACCTTGGGCGTCGGCACCCGCCACAGCGCGAGATTTTCGGAAGCTTCCGGCCCGATGTCGACAATGAACAGCCGCCCGCCAGCAACGACCAACGTGCATGCCTTGGCCGATTGCCTGAGTGGAAGTGGGCTGGAGGTGCCGCACAGCAACACGCGCATGGCATCGTCATCGGTGGGCAACTGGCTTGCGCGCGCCAGCTGACGGCGAGCTCCCGCGGCGAACACGCGGTCTTGGACGCCGGGCAGGAACTGGAATGCCAACAGCGCCGCCAGGGCCAATGCGCCCGTGGCCAGTGCCAGCCATGCTACCGCGCGTTTCATGCTCTGCTCCACATATTCTGACCAGTTGGTCAATAATTGACGGATTCTGACCATGTGGTCAAGATACCTTGACTTGGGGTGCCGGCACAGCCAGCGTACCGGCAATGGGCAAGGCAAAGACTTCGAAACCCGGCAGTGATGAAGGGCAGCGACGCATGCTGCTGGCGGCGCGTGGCGCCTTTGCGACGCACGGCTTCGAGGGCGCCAGCCTGCGCGCGATCAGCGCTCAAGCCGGTGTGCTGCACACCGCAATGCTCTATCACTTCCCGTCGAAGGACGCCTTGTGGCGGGCAGTCATGGCCGATCTGTTCGAGCATGCTGAGGCCCGGTTGGCCGCCGCTGCTGCCGAAGTGGCAGGCGAGGCATCGGACGTTGTGGCCAGGGCCACCGTGCGTGCATTCGTGCATTTCTGCGCCGAATTTCCGGAACTGCACCGGATCATGACCAATGAAGGCCGCAGCGAAACCGACCGCCTGGCCTGGCTGGTCGACAGTTACAGCCGCCGCCTGTTCTCCGCCGTCAAATCGATGGCGCCCGTGGCCAACCCGCTGCTGACCGATCCGATCCGGCTCTATTACGCCATCGTCGGTCTTTCCGCATCGGTGTTTACGCTGGCCCCGGAATATCGCCGCCTGTCGGGCCGCGATCCCTTCGCATCAGAAGAGGTGGCAGCGACAGCTGACCTTTTGGAGCGGCTGGTATTTGGCTGCATGGGTCCGGCGGCGCCAGGATGCCCCGCAGCCAGCAAAGGTGAATGACATCAGCAATCGTCAGCCCTTACTCGCTCGTTGCCAATGGCATCCACGGCCAAGAAATACTCTATTCCTTACGATACTCTACGCCAGACCCGCCCCCAGTATCCGTTTCCCGTCACTCCCACTCGATCGTGCCGGGCGGCTTGGAGGTGAAGTCGTAGACGACGCGGTTGATGCCCTGCACTTCGTTGACGATGCGGGTGGCCACGCGCGCGAGGAAGGCGGCGTCGAACGGATAGATGTCGGCGGTCATGCCGTCGACCGAGGTCACGGCGCGCAGCGCGCAGACATGTTCATAGGTGCGGTGGTCGCCCATCACGCCGACGGTGCGGACCGGCAGCAGCACGGCGAATGCCTGCCAGATCGCATCATACAGCCCGGCATTGCGGATTTCTTCCAGATAGATGGCGTCGGCCTTGCGCAGGATGTCGCACTTGTCCTTGCTGACCGCGCCCGGAATGCGGATCGCGAGGCCCGGCCCCGGAAAGGGATGGCGGCCGACAAACACGTCGGGCAGCCCCAGCTCGCGGCCGAGCGCGCGGACCTCGTCCTTGAACAGCTCGCGCAGCGGCTCGACCAGCTTCATGTTCATCCGCTCGGGCAGGCCGCCGACATTGTGGTGGCTCTTGATCGTGACCGACGGGCCGCCGGTGAAGCTGACGCTTTCGATCACATCCGGGTAGAGCGTGCCCTGGGCCAGGAAATCGGCCCCGCCGATCTTCTTTGCCTCATCCTCGAACACGTCGATAAAGGTCTTGCCGATGAACTTGCGCTTGGCCTCCGGGTCATCGAGCCCCGCAAGGCCCGACAGGAAGAGCGTCTCGGCGTTCACATGGACGAGCGGGATGTTGTAATGGCCGCGGAACAGGCTGACGACCTGATCGGCCTCGCCCTGGCGCATCAGGCCGTGATCGACGAACACGCAGGTCAGCTGGTCGCCGATCGCCTCATGGATCAGTACCGCCGCCACCGCCGAATCGACGCCGCCCGACAGGCCGCAAATCACCCGCCCCTCGCCCACCTTGGCGCGGATCTCGGCGATCTTGGTCTGGCGATATTCGGCCATCGTCCAGTCGCCCGCACAGCCGCAGATATGGCGGGCAAAGTTGGCGAGCAGCTTGTGGCCATCGGGCGTGTGCACCACCTCGGGGTGGAACATCATCGAATAGAAACGCCGCGCCTCGTCGGTCGCGATGGCATAGGGCGCGCCTTCGGAGCGGGCGACGACGCTGAACCCCTCGGGCAGCGCCTCCACCCGGTCGCCATGGCTCATCCACACCTGATGGCGTTCGCCTTCGGACCACAGGCCGTCGAACAGCGCGCTGCGCCCGACCACTTCGATAAAGGCACGGCCGAATTCGCGGTTTTCGGACGGCGCGACCTGCCCGCCCAGCTGGTGCGCCATCGTCTGCTGGCCATAGCAGATGGCGAGCATCGGCAGCCCGGCTTCGAAGAAATGCTGCGGCGCGCGCGGGCTGTCGTTCCACATCACCGACGACGGGCCGCCCGACAGGATGATCCCCTTGGGGGCCAGCCTCTCAAAGGCGGCGGCGGCGCTGTTGAACGGCGCGATTTCGCAATAGACGCCGGCCTCGCGCACGCGGCGCGCGATCAGCTGCGTCACCTGGCTGCCGAAATCGACGATGAGGATGGAGTCGTGAGGCTGGCTTTCCATGGCCGGCTGATAGGGGGACGAAGCCGGGGTGAAAAGCCCCCAAGGGCGGCCGCGCCGTCCCGCGCGATCAGCGCCGCGCGACGAAATCGCGCAGGGTGACGTCAACGACCTCGCCGCCCGCGATCATGCAGCGAAAGCTCATCTCGCGCCCGCGCGGCGCGCGCCAGCTGTCGCGCAGCTCGATCACGCCCTCAACGCCCCAATTGCTGCCTTCCCCCGCCCGCGCGCCATCGGTGACCGGCCAGACGCGGCTGATCTGCCGGACGCTCGCCAGCCGGGCAAGCGCATAGCCTTCATCCTCGGCGGCGAGCGCACAGGCCTCGGCGGCGTCATCCTCGGTCAGCACCGGCGGCGGCCCGCCGGCACCGCGGGGACCAGAATCGCGTGCGTCGGCACCCCGCGCCTCGGCATAGCCGTCGCGCGCACCACGGGCCGCTTCGCGCGCGGCGGCGCGCATCTCGTCGGCGGCGCGCTCGGCCTGCACGGCGGCCTCGCCGACCGCCCGGCCCAGTTCGCGCGACAGCCGTGGATCGACCGCCTGTGCGGTTGCCGGCGCGGCAATCCCCGCCGTCACGCCCAGGCCCGCCACGGCCAGCATCAGCACCCAGTTCTTCATCGCACCATCATCCCGGACAGCTGCCAGTCGGGAATGGATTAGGCGCAGGCGGCTGACCCGGCGATGAACCGGGCCGGGCGGCAACAGCCCCCGGCCCGGCCGTGCCTCAGCGGACGGTCAGCCCCGTCCAGCGGGCGATGAACGCCCATTGATCGGCGGTTTCGGCGATGATCTTGTCGGTCGGCTTGCCGGCGCCATGGCCGGCCCGCGTCTCGATGCGGATCAGATGCGGGCGCGGCCCGATCGCCGCTGCCTGCAGCGCCGACACATATTTGAAGCTGTGACCCGGCACGACGCGGTCGTCGGTGTCGGCGGTGGTGACGAGCACCGCCGGATAATCGGTGCCGCTGCGGACATTGTGATAGGGCGAATAGGTCAGCAGGTTGCGGAAATCCGCTTCCTTCGACGGATAGCCATAATCATCGACCCAGTAGCGCCCGGCGGTGAACCGGTCGAACCGCAGCATGTCCATCACCCCCACTGCCGGCAGTGCGGCGGCGAACAGGTCCGGGCGCTGGTTGGTGACCGCGCCGACCAGCAGCCCGCCATTGGACCCGCCCTGAATCGCCAGCTGGCCTTTGCCGGTCACGCCTTCGCGGATCAGGAACTCGCCGGCGGCGATGAAATCGTCGAACACATTCTGCTTGTTGAGCAGCCGGCCGGCGTCGTGCCACGCCTTGCCATATTCGCCGCCGCCACGCAGGTTGACGAGCGCGAACGCCCCGCCCTGTTCGATCCAGGCCAGCCGCCCGGCCGAAAAAGCCGGCGTGTTGCTGATGTTGAACCCGCCATAGCCATACATGAGCGTCGGGGCCGGCCCGGTCACATCCTTGCGGCGGACGATGAACATCGGCACCTGCGTGCCGTCCTTCGACGTAAAGAAGCGCTGCTCGACCTTGAAATCATCGGGCTTGAAGGTCAGGCGCGGCTGCGCCCAGACCTGCGCCATGTCCGACCGCGCATCATAGCGGAACACCGTCGTCGGCGTTGCAAAGCTGGTGAAGGCGAAGAAGGTTTCGGGATCATCAGCCTTGCCGCCAAAGCCGGCGGCGGTGCCGATGCCCGGCAGCGCGACCTTGCCGATCAGCGTGCCATCGGGGCGGTAGCGCCGCACCTCGGTCCTGGCATCGACCAGATAGGACGCGATCAGCACCCCGCCGATCACCGATGCGCCGCCCAGCGTCGCCTTGTCCTCGGGCACGATGTCGCGGGGCACCGGATTGGCCTCGGCAATGTCGAGCGCGACGATCTTCAGCCGCGGCGCGCCCTTGTTGGTCGTCCACAGGAACCGGCTGCCCTGATTGCCGACATAGTTCCAGCTATGCTCCAGCCCCTTGATCAGCGTGCGCGGCGCGGCATCGGGGCGCGACAGATCGACCAGCGTGATCTCGTAACGGTCATCGGTCCCCTCGGACGAGGTGATGATCAGCCATTTGCCGTCGTCGCTGACCTCGGCAATATGGTTGAGGCGCGGCCGGTCGGGCGTGCGATAGACCAGCCGGTCGTCGGACTGGGGCGTGCCCAGCCGGTGGAAATAGACCTGCTGATTCTCGTTCAGCGCCTGGAATTTGCCGCCGCTCGCCGGCTGCGGAAAGCGCGAATAGAAAAAGCCCGATCCGTCCTTCGCCCAGTCGAGATTGGAAAACTTCACCCATTCGACGCTGTCGGGCAGATCCTTGCCGGTTTCGACGTCGAGCACGCGCACGGTGCGCCAGTCGGTGCCGCCGTCCTGCACCGCATAGACCAGATAGCGGCCATCGTCCGACGGCCGCCATTCGGCCAGCGCGGTGGCCCCGTCCTTGGCCCAGCCATTGGGATCGATCAGCACCCGCGCCGGCCCGTCGAGTCGGTCGCGGACATTGAGCACCGCCTGATTCTGCAGCCCGTCATTGCGGGCATAGAAATAGCGCCCGCCACGCTTCACCGGCGGCGACACACGTTCATAGTTGAACAGCTCGGTCAGCCGCCGGGCAAAGGTCGCGCGCGCCGGCAGCGTCGCCAGATAGGCATCGGTGACCTTGTTCTGCGCGGTCACCCAGTCACGCACCCGCGCATCCTCGCGCACGTCATTTTCCAGCCAGCGATAGGGATCGGCGACCTTCACGCCGAATTTCTCCTCGACCAGCGGCTGCGCCTCCGTGCGGGGATAGGCGATCGGGGCGTCGGCCGGGGCGGCCTGAGCAGAAGAAATCGTCATGGGGGCTGTCATCACCGAGGCAAGGAGGAAATGGGTCAGAACACGCATGATGGGGTCCTAGCTGGGCTGGGCGGGATTGATCTGGCCGGTCGCGTCGGGCGCGGCGGCCAGGGCCCGCTCAAAAAGCCAGACGCGGATCGCGCTGGCAAGATTGGGGGGATTGGCAGCGGCGATCCGCTGCGCGTCAATGCGCGCGACGAGCGCCGACAGCGGCAGGGCCGCCGCCGCCGCCGCCCCCTCGAGCGCGGTCCAGAAGACAGGCTCGAGGCTGATCGACGTCGGATGGCCGGCAATGGTGATCGATCGCTTGACCGGTCCGGCGACCATCGCCGGGTCAGTACATATGCTGGCCGCCATTGATCGACAGCGTCGATCCGGTGACGAAGCCCGCATCTTCGGAGCACAGAAAGGCGACGCCGCGCGCAATCTCATGCGCCTGACCCAGCCGCCCGACCGGGATCTTGGCGACGATCTTTTCCAGCACATCGGCCGGCACCGCAGCGACCATGTCGGTATCGATATAGCCGGGCGCGAGCGCATTGACCGTCACGCCCACCCGCGCGCCTTCCTGCGCCAGCGCCTTGGTAAAGCCGTGAATGCCCGATTTGGCGGCGGCATAGTTCACCTGACCATATTGGCCGCCCTGCCCGTTGATAGAGCCGATATTGACGATCCGGCCCCATTTACGGTCGCGCATGCCCGGAAACACCGCCTTCGCCATGTTGAAGCAGCCGCCCAGATTGATGCGGATCACCTCTTCCCACATCTCGAGCGTCATTTTCAGGATCGTGCCGTCGCGGGTGATGCCGGCATTGTTAACCAGCACATCGACCGGGCCGAGATCGGCGGCGACCTGCGCCACGCTGTCCTGACAGGCCTGATAGTCGCCAACGTCCCATTTATAGGCGCGGATGCCGGTGCGCTCGGTAAAGGCGCGGGCCTTTTCGTCGTTGCCGGCATAATTGGCGGCAACGGTCATGCCCTGATCCTTGAGCGCAAGGCTGATCGCCTCGCCAATGCCCCGCGTCCCGCCGGTTACGATCGCCACTCGCGCCATGTCGTCCCTCTCCCCGTTATCAAAGACTTGATTTGTGCAAGGCTTCTGGTCGGGATTAGGCGGCGCTCACCCAGCCTTCAAGTTCACGCGCAAGTAAAGTGCGCAGGAAATCCATGCCGACCGCGCTGTCGTTGAGGCAGGGCAGATAGGCGAAATGCGAGCCGCCCGCTTCCTCGAAACTCTCGCGGCCGCGGATCGCCAGTTCCTCCAGCGTCTCGATACAGTCGACCGAAAATCCGGGCGCGATCACCGCAACCCGGCGCACCCCCTGTTCGGGCAGCGCCTCCAGCACCTCGTCGGTCGCCGGCTCCAGCCATTTGGCGCGGCCGAAGCGCGACTGGAACGACACCCGCACCGGGCGGCCGAGCGCTTCCGACAGCAGTCGCGCGGTCTTCTGGCAATGGCAATGATAGGGATCGCCCAGCTCAAGCGTGCGCAGCGGCATCCCGTGAAAGCTGGTGACGATCGCCTCCGGCTCGAAATCGAGCTTTGCCAGCCCGTCGAGCAGCGACTGTTTGAGCGCGGCGATATAGAGCGGATCGTCGTAATAAGGCGGCAGGGTGCGGATCGCCGGCTGCCAGCGCAGCCGCGCGAGTGCGGCGAACGCCTTGTCGTTCGCGGTCGCCGTGGTCGCGCCGCAATATTGCGGATAGAGCGGCGCGAACAGAATGCGCTCGCAGCCCTGATCCTTGAGTGCGCGCAGCCGGTCCTCGATCGAAGGATTGCCGTAGCGCATCGCCCAGTCGACGATCACGTCCGGGCCGAACGCGCCCGCCAGCCCGTCCGCCTGCCGCTTCGTCAGCGCGGCGAGCGGCGACCCGTCGGGCGTCCAGACCAGCTGATAGGCCTCGGCCGATTTCTGCGGCCGGGTGTTGAGGATGAAGCCGCGCAGGATGATCTGCCAGATCACCGGCGGAATCTCGACGACGCGCCGGTCCGACAGGAACTCGGCCAGATAGCGGCGCACGGCCGGCACTGTCGGCGCGTCGGGCGTGCCGAGATTGATCAGCAGCACGCCCACGCGGCGGGGCGCGATCGGGGGATGGTCTGTCGGCCTCATGCACCTTCCGTTCGGATTGGAAGAGTCCGATAGCGACGTCCGGTCGCCGCGAACAGGGCGTTTGCAATCGCAGGCGCAACGGGCGGCACCGCCAGTTCGCTGATCCCGCCCGGTTCCTCGTCGCTGTCGAGGATTTCGATGCTGATTTCGGGCGTGTCGGCCAGCCGGGGCAGGTTGAGGTCGGCCAGCCGCTCTGCCGCCATGCGCCCGGCGGTGAACGACGCCGCCGCCCCCAGCGCCTGCGCCATGCCGAACAGCAGAGCGCCTTCGACCTGCTGGCGCGCGATATCGGGGTTGATGATCCGCCCGGCATCGACGACCGCACTCAGCCGGTCGACGCGCACGCGCCCGCCCTCGGCCCGCGCCTCGGCGATCACCGCGACATGGCTGCCAAATGCGCTGTGACAGGCCAGCCCCTGCCCGGTGCCGGCAGCGCCCCCCTGCCAGCCGGCAAGCGTCGCCGCCATCGCCAGGCAGCGGGCAAGGCGTGGCGACGGGCCGAGCATGGCGGTGCGAAAGATCGACGGGTCCATGCCGGCGGCGCGCGCCAGTTCGTCGATGAAGCTTTCGGTGAAGAAACAGCCATAGCCATGCGCCGCGCCGCGCACATAGCCGATCGGATAGGCGGCTGGCGCGGTGTGATGGCGGATCTCGACATGCGGGATCGCATAGGGCGGATCGCAGCCGGCAATGGCAAACCGGTCCGCGCCGCCCGCGACCAGCGCTGCCGCCGCGCCATGCCCGGCGAGCAGCGGTTCCGCCACCGCCCGGCCATAATCGGGGGCCGCCACCGCCGCGCGCCAGCCGGCGATG